>JAGCVB010000050.1 GCA_017962585.1 Bacteroidales bacterium | reverse complement strand
TGTTGTCTATAGTCAATTTGATAGTATCCATATATTATTCCTCCCTTATTTAATGCTGATAGCTCCAAAGCGGCACTTCTCGTAGCAGGTACCGCACTTGATACACTTGTCCTGATCGATGACGTGAGGGTTCTTGAGGGTGCCGGTGATGGCGCCGACAGGGCACGCACGTGCGCAGGCAGTACATCCTTTACACTTCTCAGGATCGATGTAGTACTTCTTGAGGGCCTTGCACTGACCGGCACGGCACTTCTTCTCTACAACGTGCTCTACGTACTCGTCCCAGAAGTTGTTGATGGTTGAGAGAACCGGGTTGGGGGAAGTCTGTCCAAGTCCGCAGAGGGCTGTATCCTTGATGACGTTGGAGAGGTTCTTGAGTTTCTCAAGATCTTCCATGGTTCCCTTTCCGTCGGTGATCTTGGTAAGGATCTCGTGGAGACGCTTGTTACCTACACGGCACGGGGTGCACTTTCCGCAGGACTCGTCAACGGTGAATCCGAGGTAGAACTTGGCGATGGCAACCATGCAGTCGTCCTCGTCCATTACGATCATACCTCCTGAACCCATCATTGAACCTGCAGCTACGAGGCTGTCGTAGTCGATAGGTGTGTCAAGGTGCTTCTCGGTAAGGCAGCCGCCTGAAGGACCTCCGGTCTGGACGGCCTTGAACTTCTTGCCACCCTTGATTCCTCCGCCGATCTCGTAGATGATCTCCCTGAGGGTGATACCCATAGGAACCTCGATGAGGCCGACGTTGTTGATCTTACCTGCAAGCGCGAATACCTTGGTACCCTTTGACTTCTCTGTTCCGATGCTGGAGAACCAGTCAGCTCCCTTGTTGATGATGACAGGGATGTTGGCGTAGGTCTCAACGTTGTTCACGTTGGTAGGTTTCTCGAGATAACCGGACTGAGCGGGGAACGGCGGTTTGAAAGTAGGCTCGCCGCGCTTTCCTTCCATTGAATGGATGAGGGCGGTCTCCTCTCCGCAGACGAATGCGCCTGCACCGTAACGAAGCTCAATTTCAAAGTCGAATCCTGTTCCGAGGATGTCCTTGCCAAGAAGGCCGTACTCCTCAGCCTGTGCGATGGCTACCTGGAGACGGTGGATTGCCAGAGGATACTCGGCGCGGATGTAGATGAGCCCCTTGTTTGCACCGATGCAATAGCCGCAGATGGCCATTGCCTCGAGGATGGAGTGAGGGTCTCCCTCGAGGAGGGAGCGGTCCATGAATGCGCCCGGGTCACCTTCGTCAGCGTTGCAGACTACGTATTTCTGCTCGCCGACGCGGCTCTTGGATGCGATTTCCCACTTAAGGCCGGTAGGGAATCCTGCGCCGCCGCGACCGCGGAGACCGGACTTCTTTATCTCTTCGATAACCTGTGCGGGAGTCATCTCGGTAAGACACTTTCCGAGAGCTGCGTATCCGTCGCGTGCGATTGATTCCTCGATGTTCTCAGGATCGATGAAACCGCAGTTTCTGAGGGCGATGCGGAGCTGCTTCTTGTAGAACTCCATATGCTTGGAGTCAGTAACGCTCTGGTTGGTGTCAGGAGCAACGTAAAGGAGACGCTGAACCTTGCGGCCCTTGATGATGTGCTCCTCTATGATTTCCTTTGCATCTGAGGGCTGTACCCTGGTATAGAAAGTGTTGTCAGGAATGATCTTGACAATGGGACCTCTTTCGCAGAATCCGAAGCAGCCGGTAACGACCACCTTCGCGAAATCTGTCAAGTCGTGGGCCACGAGTTCCTTGTTGAGTTCGGTAACGACCTCGTGGCTGGCGGATGCGGAGCAACCTGTACCACCGCAAACCAAAATATGCATTTTAACAGCCATATTCGCTCTTTTGGGTGGTTTAGATTGATCTGTAGTTTGCCGGCAGGATTCCCTCGATCAGTTCACCTCCGATGATGTACTTCTCAATGATTTCCTTTGCACGGGGGATTTTAACTTCACCGAAAACGACGGGATCCTTACCGGGGATGGTGACTTCGACTGTAGGCTCAGCGTAGCTGTAGCCCATGTCGCCCACCTGCATCACGATGGCCTTGATCTGACGTTTGTCAAGTTCCGTGATGAGATAGTTCATAGTCTCCTTAGCACCCGATGCGATACCGCTGGTGGCCATTCCGACCTTGATCTGGATGATAGCTTCTGTGGAGTCGGCGTTTTCACGCATGGACATCCTGCTCTGCATACCCTCCTTGACCTTGCGGAGTTCCGCGAGATTCTTGATTTTATTCATGGGTTTCTTCGAATGTTTTGAGATAAATATTGAAATAATAATAATGTCCTTTTCAGTAAAATGAGGGGGTCATTTTTTAAGTCCTCTAAGGTACGGAAATCCTTTGAAAGTACAAAGGTTTTCCCCCTTAAAATCAGCTCATCCCGCGCTCTTTTTTAATGGTTTCGTAGGCCTCCTGAATCTTGCGGAACTTCTCCTCCGCAGCCTTCTGAACTTCGGCTCCGAGAGTGGCCACCTTGTCAGGATGATACTTCATTGCCATACGCCTGTACGCGGCCTTCACCTCATCGTTGCTGGCCGAAGGAGATATCTCCAGCACTGCGTAAGCAGACTCCTTGTCCTTGTAGAACATGGCTATGATGGAGGAGATGTCGGAGGAGTTCAGGCGGATGGCTCCGCCTATGGCCTCCAGGACGCTCTTCTCAGACTTGCTGAAGTCTCCGTCAGCAATAGCTATCTGGGTGAGGTAGTGGAACAGCTGCAGGCGCTGCGAATAATTCATGTTGTTGGCAATCTGAGTGCCGACTGAATATATGTCTACCTGCTGGTTTTTAAGGCTGTCGAGTATCCGGACGGCCTCGTCCACGGCGTTCTGTCCGAAGTTCCGCCTAATGAAATCCTTTACTACATCTACTTCTGACTGAAGAGTCCTGCCGTCAGCCTTTATTACGGCCGAAGAAAGCACCAGCAAACTCACGAAGAAGCTGTTGCGCTGCTCCGTGGTAGTGTAGGTGCGGGGGCCTCCCTGCTGGTTCCAGGCTCCTCCGGAGCCGTCATACGTAGTCCTTGAACCGGTACCGTATCCGGAACCGGGCGCGGAGCCGGAACCTATCTGTCTGGCCGCGTCTATCGACTTGTCTATGAATGAACCCAGGAAATAGCCCAGCAATGCCCCTATGGGGCCGTAAGCGACCCAGCCCAGAAGGCCGGCGATCCATTTGGTACGTGCCATTCCTACTTACTTCTTCTTTTCAGCAGGATTGGTATATGGATCAAGATGGCCGCTGTAGTCTATGACCTCCCTGTGCTGAGAGCGTACAGTGAGGTGAACCTTTCCGTTGGGGTATATCTCGAAGCGGTACAGCAGAAGTTCCTCTTCATTGTCCGTGGTGACCTCTATGATGCGTGCTCCGCCGAAAGCGGCAAGTTTCTGGGCGTAATCCACTATGGGAGCCTCGAAGTTGAAGCCCTTTCCTCCGCCGTATGGAAGGTTCCAAGCCTGCCCTATGTACGGAAGTGCGGAATTGATCTGACCGTCGTTTATGATTACTACATACGGCGTAGTCAGAGCCTGCTGAGGACCGCGGCGGGGATTCATGAATTCTATGTCAACCTTGAAACTCTGAGCGTCGAGGCGTTCCCTAATCATAGCCTCTTCTTCCGGTGTCACCTGGTCTGTGAGGACACCGCAGGAGCATACTGCAGCAGCCAGCGCCGCGAATGCTATCAATCTTCTGAAAAACATAGCGAAGGTGTTTAAATTATCGACTAAAAGGCCTGCAAGCTATGCAGGCCTTCTTAAGAATATAGTCAGGAGTGTATTACTTCTTGTCAAAGTACTCCTTTGCCTTAGCCTCTTCTACGAGGTGCTCTACGAAAACGTAGGCTCCGGTCTTGGGAGATTTCTCCATGCGGATGCACTTGACCATGCTCTTGGCACCGGCCTTTGCTGCGAATGTAGCGACTGCTTTCTTTGCCATAGTTTATACTCCTTTTAATTACTTGATCTCACGATGAACGGTAACCTTCTTGAGGAACGGATTGTATTTCTTGCGCTCCAGCCTCTCGGGGTTGTTCTTCTTGTTCTTGGTGGTGATGTAACGAGACATACCGGGTACACCGCTAGCTTTCTGCTCAGTGCACTCAAGGATGACCTGCACCCTGTTTCCTTTAGCTTTCTTTGCCATAATTCACGAGTTTAAACAAGGTTAATTAATCCTTTCTTCTGAGCATCCCTGAGGGTAGCGTCCAGACCGTTCTTCTCGATGATCCTCATACCCTTGCAAGATACTTTCAATGTGACGAACCTCTGCTCCTCTTCTGACCAGAACTTCTTGGTCTTGAGGTTGAGGGAGAAGTCGCGCTTTGTGCGCAGCTTTGAATGGGCCACATTGTTGCCCTTCATTCTCTTTCTTCCAGTTATTTGACAAACCTTTGCCATAATGCTATACTTTTTTAATTTTTAATTACCAACTATGGTGAAGAACCTTCTCCACCTGATGTTCTTGGGGAACTTCTTGGACCTGTCCGTAGAAAGCCATACAAGGAACGGCCTTCCCACTATGTGGTCTTCAGGGACGAAGCCCCAGTACCTCGAGTCCAGGGAATTGTGCCTGTTGTCCCCCATCATAAAATAATAATCCTGTCGGAAGGTATATTTGCCTTCCTTCAAAGCCTGCTGAACGTCTCCGCCCTCGTAATCCTTTATGAGCCTGCTGTACAGCGGCAGAGTGGCCTCGTTTATCTCCACGGTCTCCCCTTTCTTGGGAATCCAGATGGGGCCGTAATAGTCGCGGCTCCAGCCCGTCTGCGTGAAGGGGAAAAGTTCCAGCACGTTGGGCTCGTGGTCGAGGTTGGGCTCTATGCTCTGTACTGCGTCCAGGTCACGGACTTCTGAGAGCATCTCTTCTGTGAGCGGCATTGCGGGATATCCTGGCAAAGCCGGGTCGAAGAAGAGTTCGGAGGTGTTCAAACCTAATTTTTCAAAGAACTTCTGATTTATCCTTCCATTGGAAGTGACAACCTTGTATGTAAGTTGTATTCCCGGATAAACCTCTTGTTTCTGTCCGTTCACGTAGACCAGGCCGTCTATTACTTCCAGCCTGTCTCCCGCTACGGCTACACAGCGCTTGACATAGTGGTCTTTCTTGTCCGAGGGGCGGACCTTCACAGGTCCCCAGTTCTTTATTGCAGTCTCTCTGCCGACTATCCTGCTGAGCATATAGTAATCGTCTGCAGGTGCCTTCACCAGAACGGTATCTCCGTTTGGAAAGCAGAAGACCACATCGTCTCCCCTCTGTACTTCGCGGAACCCCTTGAGTCTTTTATAATCCCTGGTTATAAGCCTGGAATAGGACTCCTTGCCGAAAATGGTATTGTGCGTAAAAGGCACGGTAAGCGGAGTCTGCGGAAGCTTGGGGCCGTATGTCAATTTGCTTACGAACAGGTGGTCACCTGTGTAAAGC
Organism: Bacteroidales bacterium; assembly: GCA_017962585.1. Lineage (GTDB taxonomy): Bacteria > Bacteroidota > Bacteroidia > Bacteroidales > UBA932 > Cryptobacteroides. The sequence goes on along the minus strand of JAGCVB010000050.1, from coordinate 43,741 downwards.
GTACTTTCCATAGAGGATGAAGGAATCTTGAAGGCTTGGAAGAAGAAGATGTTCAAGAAGGTGACGAACACGACCGCGAAGATTATGTCGTCCAGCCAGTCGTTGGCCGCGCTCCTTTTCTCTCCTTCCTTGTAGCGTTTTTTCCAGAAGTTCCAATGAACCTTCTTGGTTATGAAGATGTCAAAGATAACTATCAGGCCTAAAAGCCACCAGTAATTTCCGAGCCATATCACCCACAACACGTAAAGCAGGGCCCAAAATATGAAACCCGTCCAGCGGTTATGGAGAAAATCCTTCAGGCTCATCCGGCACTACTCGGTAACAGACTTCAAAACAGCCTCGAAAGCCTGCGGATTATTCATAGCAAGGTCTGCCAGAACTTTGCGGTTGAGACCGACGTTCTTCTTGGCCAGCTGACCCATAAACTGAGAATAAGTCACACCGTACTGACGTGCGGCGGCGTTAATTCTCTGTATCCAAAGAGCGCGGAAGTTGCGCTTCTTTGCTTTACGATCACGGTATGCATAGGTGAGACCTTTCTCATAGGTGTTCTTTGCAACCGTCCAAACATTCTTCCTGGAGAGGAAGTTACCGCGAGTCTGCTTGAGAATCTTCTTGCGGCGTGCTCTTGAAGCAACTGAATTGACTGATCTTGGCATAATTAATTTGTTTTTCTGGAGGCAGTGGCTTGACTTGCAAGCTCTTTACAACTGCGGCATCCACGTTTGACTTAAATGATACTACAAGGCAAGAAGTTCCTTGACCCTCTTCTCATCCGCCTTCTTCAGGATGGCGAAATGATCCAGATTCCTTTTCTGCTTCTTGGTCTTCTTTGTGAGAATGTGGCTGTGATAAGCGTGCTTTCTCTTGATCTTTCCCGTTCCGGTAAGCGTGAAGCGCTTTTTGGCACCGGAGTTGGTCTTATTCTTTGCCATTTCTTTGTTTGTTAATAATTGTTAATATATTTTGCCCTATTTCTTTTTCAAGGGGGCAATAATCATTGTCATTCGCTTGCCTTCCAGGACCGGCATGTTCTCCGCCCTGCCGAACTCTTCAAGTTCAACCGCAAAGCGCAGGAGCTGCTTTTCTCCCTGCTCTGCGAACTGGATGGAGCGTCCTCTGAAGAAGATGGTGGCCTTTACCTTGGATCCTTCCTGGAGGAACTCCTGGGCGTGCTTCAGCTTGAACTGGAAGTCGTGCTCGTCGGTGTTGGGGCCGAAACGGATTTCCTTGAGGACTATCTTGGCCGAATTGGACTTCATCTCCTTGGCCTTCTTCTTCTGCTGGTACAGGTATTTCTGGTAGTCAAGTATCTTGCATACGGGAGGATCTGCCTTGGCGCTTATCTCAACCAGATCCAGTTCCAGTTCGTCTGCAAGCGCGAGCGCCTTGGCCAGGGGGTAAATGCCCGGCTCAGGTATGTTGTCACCAACCAGACGCACCTGGGGGGCGCTGATCTCGTGGTTGATGTTCAACTCGTTCTCGTCCTTTTTCTGGTTAGGATAGGGACGGTTGGGTTTTTTGCCGTTAGGCTTGAAGCCCGAGGGCTTTGGTCTGTAAGGTCCTGCCATATATTATGATAACTCATCAGCTATTGCCTGATGGATATACTCAACAAATCCATCCAAAGTCATGCTGCCGGCATCCGCGCCTTCGCGGCGTACGGATACTGTCTCACTTTGGATTTCTTTATCTCCCACAATCACCAGTACAGGGACCCTGAGAAGGGAAATCTCGCGGATTCTCTTGCCAAGTGTCTCATTCCTAGCGTCTATGGAAGCGCGAATATCGGAATTATTCAGGAAACTACAAACTTTTTCTGCATAATCCGCATATTTTTCACTCACTGGCAGCACTTTAACCTGATCGGGAGAGAGCCAGAGAGGCAGGTGTCCGGCGGTGTGCTCCAGCACTACTGCGGTAAACCTTTCCATTGATCCGAACGGAGCGCGATGGATCATCACAGGGCGTTTCTTGCTGCCGTCGGCGTCGGTGTACTCCAACTGGAAGCGCTCAGGCAGGTTGTAATCTACCTGGATGGTTCCGAGCTGCCACTTGCGTCCGATGGCGTCCTTCACCATGAAGTCCAGCTTGGGGCCGTAGAATGCGGCCTCGCCTTTCTCCACCACGGTCTTGAGGCCCTTCTTGGCAGCGGCGTCTATGATGGCCTGCTCGGCCTTGGCCCAGTTCTCGTCAGAGCCTATGTACTTCTCCTTGTTGTCAGGGTCGCGGAGGGATACCTGAGCCATGTAATCCGTCATCTTGAGCGTGCGGAAGACGTAGAGGATGAGGTCGATGACCTTCTCGAACTCTTCCTGCAGCTGGTCGGGACGGCAGAACAGGTGGGCGTCGTCCTGGGTGAAACCTCTCACGCGGGTGAGGCCGTGGAGTTCTCCGCTCTGCTCGTAGCGGTACACGGTGCCGAACTCTGCGAAGCGCAGAGGGAGGTCACGGTACGAGCGCGGCGAGCTGCGGAAGATCTCGCAGTGGTGAGGGCAGTTCATAGGCTTGAGCATATACTCCTCCCCTTCCTGAGGGGTGCGTATGGGCTGGAACGAATCCTTGCCGTACTTGGCGTAATGCCCTGATGTTATGTAGAGTTCCTTGCTGCCGATATGGGGTGTCACTACGGGAAGGTATCCCAGTTCCGTCTGCTTCTTGCGCAGGAATCCTTCCAGGATGTTGCGCATCACGGCGCCGCGGGGCAGCCACAGCGGAAGGCCGAGACCCACCCTCTGGGAGAATGTGAACAGTTCCATTTCCTTGCCCAGCTTGCGGTGGTCCCTCTTCTTTGCCTCTTCCATCATCACCAGGTACTCCTCAAGCATTGATTTCTTGGGGAAGGTGATGCCGTAGATGCGGGTGAGCTGCTGGCGCTTCTCGTCTCCGCGCCAGTATGCTCCGGCTATCGCGGTGAGTTTCACTGCCTTGATAGCCTCGGTGCTGCGAAGGTGCGGGCCGCGGCAGAGGTCGGTGAAGTCGCCGTTCTCGTAATATGTGATGGTGCCGTCCTGAAGCTCGTTTATGAGTTCCACCTTGTACTGGTCGCCTTTTGCGGCGAAGTACTTCAGGGCGTCAGCCTTGCTTACGTCAATTCTCTTGTACTCTTCCTTGCGGGCTGCGAGTTCCAGCATCTTCTTCTCGATCTTGGGGAGGTCGGAATCTGTGATCTGCTGGCCGCAGAGGTCCACGTCGTAATAAAATCCGTTCTCGACGGCAGGGCCGATACCGAACTTGACTCCGGGGTACAAAGCCTCCAGAGCCTCTGCCATAAGATGGGACGATGAGTGCCAGAAAACCCTCTTGGCGTCGTCGCTGTCCCACTTGAGCAGAGATATCGAAGCGTCCTGGTCGATAGGGCGGTTCAAATCGTACACAACCCCGTTCACCTGGGCGGCCAGAACTTCGGCTGCAAGGCGGGGGCTGATGCTCTCAGCAATTTCGTAAGCGGTTATTCCTTCTACAAATGGCTTTACCGCTCCGTCTGGAAATGTTATGTTGATCATATCGTTAAATATAAGGAATGCAAATATACGGTTTTTTCTTTATCTTTGTATTTACAAACACATTGAATATGACTGGAGAAATATCTGGAAAGACTATTTGGGACAGCGCCGGCAAAGGCGGACTCATCCTTGGAGGTGTAACAATCGGCTTCATGGCCCTGAGCCTTCTTCTCGAGCTTCTTCCCGACAATTCCGTTGGAACATTCCTCACCACAATACTCAATTTCTTCATCTGGGCGGCTAAACTGTTCTGCTGCGTATACGTGCTGTTTGCCCTTATGCGCAAGTTCACCCTGGACTTCCCGGGTGCCGACAGGGCCACGGTGCGCAAGTTCGGCGTCATCACCTGCTTTATGTCCGCCCTCATTTATTCGGCCTTCACGCTCATTTACTTCCTTTATCTGAACCCGGACGCGCTGGCTGAGAGTTTTGCCGCCGCAACCGACGCATACTCCTCCATGCTGGACTCCAACTCTATGGAAGCCCTGGAGCAGATGCAGGGGAAGATGCCGGCCATCATGTTCTTCGCAAACCTTGTTTACTGCACGCTTTTCGGCTGGGCCGCATCGGCCATCATAGCCTCCAGGCTGGTTAAAGACGATCCTTTCAAGCAATAATATGGACTATCCCGTAGACCTGAGCATCCTCATACCCTCATACAACGAGAAAGAATCCCTTCCCGAACTCCTTTCCTGGATCCACCGTGCGCTGGACCCGGAGAACCTTTCAATGGAGATAATCATAATAGATGACGGCAGCGACGACGGCACCTGGGACACCGTCAAGCAGCTTGCTGCGGCAGACGGCGCAGTCCGCGCCATCCAGTTCCGCCTCAACTACGGCAAGTCTGCCGCGCTGTTCTGCGGCTTCAAGGAAGCCAGGGGCCGCGTGGTGGTCACTATGGACGCCGACCTTCAGGATTCCCCTGAGGAGGTCCCTGAAATGTACCGTATGATTGTAGAGGACGGCTGGGACGTGGTGTCAGGCTGGAAACAGCACCGCCAGGACAACAAGCTCACCAAGAACCTGCCCTCGAAACTGTACAACGCCACCGCCCGCCGCATCACGGGAATCAAGCTTCACGACATGAACTGCGGCCTCAAGGCTTACAGGAACGAGGTTGTCAAGAGCATAGAGGTATACGGTGAGATGCACCGCTACATACCGTACCTGGCCAAGAACGCCGGCTTCACCCGCATAACTGAAAAGCCCGTGCATCACCAGAAGCGCAAATACGGCAAGAGCAAATTCGGGATGGACCGCTTCATAAACGGATTCCTGGACCTTCTGTCACTGTGGTTCCTGTCCACCTTCGGACGCAAGCCTATGCACTTCTTCGGCTATACCGGCATTTTCATGTTCGTGGTGGGATTCATAATGACCGCCTGGATAATAATAGCAAAACTGGTCCATCAGGCACGCGGACAGTATTTCCGCGCCGTGACAGACCAGCCTTTGTTCTATCTTGCCTTGCTGGCAGTTATCCTGGGTGTGATGCTGTTCCTTGCAGGCTTCATCTGCGAGATGATCTCCCGCACCGCTTCCGACAGGAACTCCTACAACATCAAGGATACTATCTGATTTACTTTACCGGGATACTTATCTGGGTAATTGAATGGGCCGGGAAACTGTAAGTCAGTTTTCCGTCCTTTACGTTTACAGTAGTCTGTTTGGGAACATAGGAACTCTCCTTGGCCTTGGTAATCTCCTCATCCAGTTCGCAGCAGATTGTGCTGACGGTGGCCTTGTTGGAGAAAGAGCCGGTAAGCGCAGAGATGTCGGTCTTGATAGCCTGGTCCTTGTTCACGTTCACTACGTTTATCACAACCCTTCCTTCATCCTCGGAATATACGCAGGTTACGTCAAGGTAAGGGACATTCTTGTAAACCTGGCCATCGTAGGTGCCGCAGGTTACGTATGAATCTATAGTGGAGCCGTAGCAGTTGTTGGAGAACAGCTTGTACGCCTGGAACAGCGGTCCCCTGTAGAAGCTTCCGGTGTCCGGATCGGTCTGGAGAAGGCTTGTCATCAATGCGAAGTTAGCCATCTTCACAATGTCTGAGTGACGGATGAATGAATTAAGGTACATTGCGTTGGCCAGGACCTGGGTGTAGCCGGATATGTTGTTGGCGTTCCACTCGTCCATGGATATGTACATACGCCTCTTCTGAGGGTAATTGGTGCGTTCCACGTCAATGAGGTGCTGGGTGGTGACAATCTTGTCCTCGACGTCCTGGCTGTTGTCGGCCATGAGTTCATAGTAGTCGTCGCGGCTGTACTCCCAGTAACGGTGCACTGACAGGTAGTCAGCCATTCCGTAGAGTTCCTGGATCACGGTCCTGTTCCAGTCAATCCAATGTCCGTGAGGAGGAGTTCCTATGGGGCAGTTGTCGTACCAGGATGCTCCGCAGGCGACAAGTTTCACGTTCCTGTCCACTGACCTGACTATCTTGGCCACCAGGTATGCCATGGTGACATATTCGTCAACTTCTTTGTAACCGTGTATCCAGGGCTTTCCGTCCACCTCGTTTCCGAGGCACCAGTACTGGATGTTGAACGGTTCCGGATGTCCGTTGGCGGCGCGAAGGTCTGAATAATAGGTCCCAACCGGACGGTTGCAGTACTCGACCCAGTATTTGGCCTCGTCTATGGTGCCGAAGCCGAAATTGAAGCAGGCCACGTTGGCGGATCCGATGGCCTCGTTCAGGGCCACCCACTCGTGCGTGCCCACGTGGTTGGAGTCTATGCCTCCCCACGCCGGGTCTATCCTGACAGGGCGCTGCTCCTTGGGGCCGATTCCGTCTGTCCAGTGGTAGTTGGAGGTGTAGTTTCCTCCAGGCCAGCGCATATTGGAGGCCTTGAGTTCGCGGAACATGTCAATGACGTCGGTCTTGAAGCCGTCGGCATTGGCAAGAGGTGAAGAAGGGTCATACACCGGCCCGTAGAGAGAGTTGCTGCGGGCTCTGGCAATGGGTTCCATGAACATGCCATAGATGTTCTTGTCGATATCTCCTACCTTGCGGTTGATATCGAAACAGATACTGGCATTCTGCGCGCCGCTTGCCAAACTGAGCAAGAGCGCGGTCAGCGTGAAAAGCTTTTTCATATTTAACTGCTAATATTTATTTAGAGGATAGAGCTTTGTCATGTTATGCACCTTGCGGCGGATGGAGTCTATCACCGCGATGTGCTCCGGGCTCTCGAGGTCAGTTGCGTGAGCGGATACCGATGCGAGAACCTCGTCAATCATTGAAACTATCTCTTCCATATCCCTTTCTACCATTCCGCGGGAAGTGACGGCGGGGGTTCCGATACGGAATCCGGAAGTCTGGAAAGCGGAACGGGAATCGAAAGGAACCATATTCTTGTTAAGGGTGATGTCTGCCTTAACCAACTGCTGCTCAGCCATCCTTCCGGTAACCTCAGGGAACTTGGAGCGGAGGTCTATCAGCATCAGGTGGTTGTCGGTTCCGCCAGAAACTACGTTGTAACCCCTCTTGAGGAAGGCGTTGCACATTGCCTGGGCGTTGGAGATCACCTGCTTCTGGTAGTCTATGAACTCCGGCTGCATGGCCTCGTAGAAGGCTACGGCCTTGGCTGCGATCACGTGCTCCAGAGGGCCTCCCTGGATGCCCGGGAATACGGATGAATTGAGGATCTGGCTCATCTTCTTTACTTCTCCCTTTGGAGTTGTAAGGCCCCAGGGATTGTCGAAGTCCTTGCCCATCAGGATGACGCCTCCGCGAGGGCCGCGCAGGGTCTTGTGGGTGGTGGAAGTTACTATGTGGGCGTACTTCACAGGATTCTTCAGAAGGCCTGCGGCGATGAGGCCGGCGGTGTGGGCCATATCTATCCAAAGAAGGGCTCCCACCCTGTCGGCCAGTGCGCGCATGCGCTCATAGTCCCACTCGCGGGAGTATGCAGATGCGCCGCCGATGATGAGTTTTGGCTTGCACTTGAGAGCAGTCTGCTCCATCTTGTCATAGTCTATGCAGCCTGTTTCAGGATTGAGGCCGTATGCAACAGCATTGTACAGGATACCGGAGGCGTTAACCGGCGAACCGTGTGTCAGGTGTCCGCCCTGGGAAAGGTCCAGACCCATAAAGGTGTCGCCCGGCTTGAGCACTGCCATTATCACGGCCATATTGGCCTGTGCGCCAGAGTGAGGCTGTACGTTGGCGTACTCAGCATCGTAAATCTTCTTGAGGCGGTCTATGGCCAGTTGCTCTATCTGGTCTACCACTTCGCAGCCGCCGTAATAGCGCTTTCCGGGATAGCCCTCTGCGTACTTGTTGGTGCAGATGCTTCCCATAGCGTCCATAACGCCCTGGCTTACATAGTTTTCCGATGCGATTAACTCAAGGCCCGAAGCCTGCCTGTCCCTCTCTTTCTTGATAAGGTCGAAGATCTGGATATCCTGTTTCATTTGCGTATTGTGATTTCAAACAAACAAATATAGCAAAATAATGTTACTTTTGCACCCATAATGTCCCACCGAAAATTACTAAACAGCGAACTGGGCAGGGTAAGCCCGGACGAATACCGCCGGAGACAGCCCGGCGGCGTGGTGGTGGTGCTGGACAACATCCGCAGCGCCCACAATGTGGGCAGCGCCTTCCGCACCGCAGACGCCTTCGGGGTGGACCGGATATACCTCTGCGGCATCTGCGCGTGCCCCCCTTCTGCGGAAATCCACAAATCCGCGCTGGGAGCCGAGCAGAGCGTGGCCTGGGAGCATTGTGACGATACACTCGCCGCGGTCGAAAACCTCCGCGCCCAGGGCTACGTCATCGTCTGCGTGGAGCAGACGGAGGGCGCAGTCAGCCTTGAAGACTTCGTCAAAGAAGACGGACGCAGGTATGCCGTGGTCTTCGGCAACGAGGTCGACGGAGTGCAGCAGAGCGTAGCGGACGCTTCGGACATAGTCCTGGAAATACCCCAGTGGGGCACCAAGCACTCCCTCAACGTGTCGGTTGCCGTGGGTGTCATCCTGTGGCACTTCCGCCCGTGACAAATTGGCAGTCTTCCGGCATTCGGCACAGACATTGCGCTTATTTATCCGGCCCCTCAGGGGTCCGGTTTTTTTATGGAAATCAATAATTAAAACTATAAGTATGATAAGACCATTGGCAGACAGAGTGCTTATCGAGCCTCAGGAGGCTCAGGCACAGACAGCTTCCGGACTTTACATTCCGGACACGGCAAAGGAGAAACCCCAGCAGGGCACAGTCCTGGCAACGGGTCCCGGCAAGAAGGACGAACCCATGGAGGTTAAAGTAGGCGACGTAGTTCTTTACGGCAAATACTCCGGCACAGAGGTAACCGTGGATGACAAGAAATACCTCATCGTTAAACAGTCTGACATTTTAGCAATCCTGTAACATCATGGCAAAAGAGATAAAATTCAACGTGGATGTCCGCTCCAAGATGAAAGACGGAGCAGACGCACTTGCTAACGCAGTAAAGGTTACGCTCGGTCCTAAAGGACGCAACGTAGTGCTGGACAAGAAATTCGGAGCTCCCCAGGTAACCAAGGACGGAGTTACCGTGGCAAAGGAAGTGGAACTGGAAGACAGGTTCGAGAATATGGGAGCCCAGATGGTCAAGGAAGTGGCTTCCAAGACCAACGAGCAGGCCGGCGACGGCACAACCACCGCCACCGTTCTGGCACAGGCAATCATCAACGTAGGTATCAAGAACGTCACTGCAGGCGCCAACCCTATGGACCTGAAGAAGGGCATTGACAAGGCTGTCGACTGCATAGTTTCCGAGCTCAAGAAGCAGAGCCAGGAAGTGGGCGAGGACTACTCCAAGATAGAGCAGGTCGGAACCGTATCCGCCAACAATGACAACTACATCGGAAAGCTCATCGCTGACGCAATGTCAAAGGTAAAGAAAGACGGAGTCATCACCGTAGAAGAGGCCAAGGGCACCGAGACAGAGGTCAAGGTGGTAGAGGGAATGCAGTTCGACCGCGGATACATTTCTCCTTACTTCATGACCAACGGAGACAAGATGGAGGCCGTCCTGGACAATCCTTACGTCCTGATCACTGACAAGAAGATTTCCACAATGAAGGACCTTCTGCCTATCCTCGAGCCCATCGCACGAGAAGGCAAGGAACTGCTCATTATCGCAGAAGACGTTGACGGAGAAGCACTTACTACTCTGGTAGTAAACAAACTCCGCGGCACTCTCAAGATTGCCGCCGTTAAGGCTCCGGGATTCGGCGACCGCCGCAAGGAGATGCTTCAGGACATTGCAGTGCTCACAGGCGCAAGCGTAGTTTCCGAGGAGAGGGGCTACACCCTGGAGAACGTAACTCCTGACATGCTTGGCAAGGCCGAGAAGATCACCATCACCAAGGAGAACACCACAATCGTAGGCGGTGCAGGCGCAAAGGAAGAGATCACCGGAAGGGCAGAACTCATCCGCAAGCAGATTTCCACCACCACTTCCGACTATGACAGGGAGAAACTCAAGGAGAGGCTCGGCAAACTCGCCGGAGGCGTAGCCGTGCTGTACGTAGGAGCCACCACAGAGGTGGAGATGAAGGAGAAGAAGGACCGCGTGGAGGACGCCCTCAACGCTACTCGCGCTGCCGTAGAGGAGGGTTACCTTCCTGGAGGCGGCGTTGCATACATCCGCGCTGCCGAGTGCCTGAAGGGCCTCAAGGGTGACAATGACGACCAGACCACCGGTATCCACATCGTGGCAAAGGCCATCGAGGAGCCTCTGAGGATGATTGCCGAGAACGCTGGTGTGGACGGAAGTGTCATCATCCAGAAGATCAAAGAAGGCAAGGGTGACTTTGGTTACAACGCCCGCACTGACGAGTTCGTCAATATGTACGAGGCTGGCGTTATCGACCCTACCAAGGTAGCCCGCGTGGCTCTGGAGAACGCAGCATCCGTTGCCGGAATGTTCCTCACCACCGAGTGCGGTATCGTGGACATCCCCGAGAAGGAGCCCGCCGTTCCCGCTATGTCCGCCGGCGGAATGATGTAATTCCTTCGTACTTTATCCAGAGGCAGGGGGTGTCATAAAAATCGAAAACAAAGCAGGCTTAACGCCGAAATCGATTTTTATGACACCCCCTGCCTCTGATTATACGCCACAAAAAAAGGATGACCGATAGGCCATCCTTTATTTGGTGGGAGATGAGGGAGTCGAACCCCCGACCCTCTGCTTGTAAGGCAGACGCTCTAAACCAACTGAGCTAATCTCCCGTGGGGATTGCAAAGGTAAGGAAAAATTCAGGAGTTGCAAATTTTTTTAATCATTTTTTGAAGATTGCAGGAACTTAAGGCAATCTGCAACCACAAAAGCGCTTCCTCCTACATATATTAAGGACTTGGGAGTAGCGACAGCTCTGGCTTTCTTTACGGCATCATCTACTGAGTCACAGGCAACTGCCGCCTCCTGGCGGAGCGCGGCAAAGCGACTGAGTATCTCAGTGGCCGGGAGTGCGCGGGGGGTATCCGGAGCGGCAAAGAAATACTCTGCGCCAGGTGGCATAAGAGGGATGATTCCGTCCAGGTCCTTATCGGCCATTATGCCGTAGACTATCAGCAACTTGTCGTAAGCGCCGCCGTCCATCTCAGCGCGCAGGCGGGCGAAGTTTTCTTTGAGCGCGGCGGGGTTGTGGCCTATGTCCGCTATCGTCAGCGGGCTGACGCCCACTGTCTCCCAGCGCCCGTGCAGGCCGGTGATTGCCGCGGCGTGGGTAATGGCTTCAAAATCAGGCTCCTCGCCCAGCAAATCCAGGGCGCAGAGAACCGTACGCAGGTTTTTGCCCTGCCACTCCCCCTTCAGATCCATCCTGGCTAGGATGTCTGCAGGAGTACCTGCCTGAAAATCGTTTTCGGCGTTAAGCCTGTTGTTATCACGATTTTCAGGCAGGTACTCCTGCAGACAATTGTCGAGATCCATATTGTCAGCGAAGAACAGCGGGCAGTGCACGGCAGCGGCGGCGGCCTCGAAGACGGGCGCCGTCTCATCGTCGCGCTCCCCCACCACCGCGGGGACGCCGCTCTTGAAGATTCCGGCCTTCTGGCCGGCAATCAGAGCGCGCGTATCGCCCAGCAGGGCGCAGTGATCCAGCCCGATGGACGTCACGACCGAAATCTCCGGCACAACAATGTTGGTAGAGTCCAGCAGGCCTCCCAGGCCCACTTCCAGGACGGCGATATCCACCTGGCAGCGGTCGAAATACCAGAGCGCCAAGCCCGTGGTGATCTCGAAGAAAGACAGATCAGGAGAGTCATACTTCTCAAGGAACTCCAGCACGCTCTCGCGCGGAATCATCCTGCAGCCACCGTCTTCCACAATCTTTATCCTTTCGCGGAAATCCAGCAGATGAGGCGAAGTGAACAGCCCCACACGGTAACCGTTGCCGGAAAGCGACGCCGCCAGCATAGAGCACACCGATCCCTTGCCGTTAGTCCCGGCCACGTGCACGAAACGCAGGTGCTCCGACGGATTCCCCATCTTCCGGTCCAGTCCCCTTATCCTGTCCAGCCCCGGCTTGTAGGAATCAGGGTTGAAACCGGCATTTTGCACTGACTGGTGGCGTGCAAACAAGTTTTTTATGATTTCGTCGTAGTCTTGCATATTTGAACTGATTTCAAAATTAACTATTTTTGAAGTCTGATTGACTGCTATATGAAAAATTTCTCATCAGCACTCCTTTCAAATTACATCATTGACGGTGTTCCCCAGGCCTTGTCCCCTCTGGAAATGCTCAACGACATTGCCATAGAGAAACTGCGGGTGAAGGGCGATCCCGATATGATTGCCGATGAGAATCCGGATCCGGAACTGAAGTCCTGCAGCACCGACGCAGAGCAGATGCACTACTACCTTAACAAGGTCCTGGCAACTTCCCGTTCAGCATTCCCTTCAGCATTCTCAGCCACATATACAAAGAACCTGATTGCCTGGGAGTTGATAGACACCCTTTGGAGAAAGGGCAATTTCCACCTGCCAGACCTGGCCCTCACGGCCCAGTGGGAATGGTGCGACAAGAGCCTGGGCAGCAACGCCGCCTTCTACGCGTCCTGCGCCGCCGCGGCCGAATACATCGACGCCCTGGGCATACGCCTCCAGCGTTACTGCGTAACCCAGGCCGACACCTGCTCGCTTACCTTCAAGGCCTGCATCGCCCGCTGCCCTGACAAGAACTATGACGAACTTGACGACGACACCCTGTCAGACTCCGAGCCCAGGATGGGACGCGGCCTCATCACCTCTGACCAGATAATCCCCGAGGCCGACAGTTGGATCATATTCATCCCCTTCGACACCTGCGACTTCCGCCTTGGAGGATCGTTGTTCTCGGAGGTCATCAAGGGTACGCCCGACACCGCTCCCGAAACAGGTGACGCAGACTATTTCATGGACTGCTACGAACTGGTGCGCGAACTCTCCGAAGACGGCATCCTGCTCAGCGCCGGCACCGTGGGCGAAGGCGGCCTCCTGGCTGCACTCAGGCGTATGAGCGGCACCTGCGGTGCCGGTATAAACCTGGCGGACATCAAAAAGACCACCAACGAGAGCGATTCCATAAGAATACTGTTCTCCGAGGTCCCCGGGGCCGTGATACAGATACGCGACATAGACTTCGACTACATAGACGCCGAGATGCTCCTGCAAGACATAGTTTACTTCCCTCTGGGGCATCCTGACGTGGGCAGCAGGGACATAACGGTGACTGAAACCGGAAAATCCTCTATAGAATCCATACTCGATTCGCTCATCCGAAGCCAAAGTGCAGAAGGTGAGGACTAAAGCGATGATTTATAGAATATTTTTACTATCTTCGCGCACGAAATTTTGAAGGAAAAATAATATGTTTGAAAGAAAGAAAAGAGTTTACCGTTTTGGCGGAAAGACCGCCGAGGGTGACGGTAAGATGAGAGAGCTCCTTGGTGGAAAGGGAGCCAACCTGGCAGAAATGAGCAAACTCGGTTTGCCTGTACCTGCAGGATTTACAATCACAACCGAATGCTGCGCAGAGTATTACGCTCTTGGCGGCTCTTACACTGAAGAACTTAAAGGCGAGGTCGCAGCCGCGCTGGAAGCCACAGAAGCCCTTATGGGAAAGAAATTCGGCGACAAGAAGAACCCTCTTCTGGTCAGCTGCCGCTCAGGTGCCCGCAGCTCAATGCCTGGTATGATGGACACCATCCTCAACATCGGACTCTGCTCCGACACCATCCCGGGAATGATAGAGAAGACCGGCAACCCTCGTTTCGTATATGACGCATACAGGCGTCTTATCATGATGTACTCCGACGTCGTTATGGAGAAGGCCGAAGGCATAGAGCCCGAGGACGGAAAAGGCATCCGCCAGCAGCTTGACAAGATGATGGCAGACCTCAAAGAGGCCAAAGGATACAAGAACGACACCGAGATTACCGCAGACGAGCTCAAGGATCTCTGCGAGGTATTCAAGAAGAAAGTAAAGGAAGTCCTGGGAGTAGATTTCCCGGACAGCGCAAAGGCCCAGCTCTGGGGTTCCATCGGAGGCGTATTCAAATCCTGGAACGGAAAGAGGGCTATCGCATACCGCAAGATAGAGAAGATTCCTGATGACTGGGGAACAGCAGTGAACGTACAGTCAATGGTATTCGGAAACATGGGCGAGACCTCCGCTACAGGAGTTGCCTTCTCCCGTAACCCTGCCATCGGTGACAACAAATTCTACGGAGAGTGGCTCATCAACGCCCAGGGCGAAGACGTAGTAGCCGGAATCCGCACCCCCAACCCTCTTAACGAGGCAACAAAGACAGACCACAACAAGAACCTGCAGTCCCTCGAGAAGGCAATGCCTGAGGTTTACAAGGAGCTGGACGACATCCGCGTCCTTCTTGAGAACCACTTCCACGATATGCAGGACATCGAGTTCACCATCCAGGACGGCAAACTGTATATGCTTCAGTGCCGTATTGGAAAGAGAACCGGCCTTGCAGCCCTCCAGATGGCAATGGATATGCTCGAAGAGGGTATGATAGACGAGAAGACCTCCGTGATGAGAGTATCCCCCAGCCAGCTGGACGAGATTCTCCACCCTATCCTCGACCCCGCTTCTGAGAAGAAGGCAAAGGTCATCGCTCACGGACTTCCCGCATCTCCTGGCGGAGCAGTAGGAGAAATCTGCTTCACCATCGAGGATGCAATGAAAGAGTACGCAAAGGGCAAGAAGGTTATCCTGGTACGCGAAGAGACCTCACCTGAGGATATCGAGGGTATGAGGGTGGCAGCAGGTATCCTTACCACCCGCGGAGGTATGACCTCCCACGCAGCCCTGGTAGCCCGTGGTTGGGGCAAGTGCTGTATCGTAGGATGCGAGGCAATGAAGATTGACCTTGCAAACAAGACCGTAAGTTTCGGAGACCTCAAGTTCAAGGAGGGTGACACCCTTTCCCTGAACGGATCCAAGGGACTCATCTACGGCAGCGAGATTGCCACAATGGACGCTTCCGAGAATCCTCTGTTCAAGAAGTTCATGTCAATCGTGGACAAATACCGCCGTCTGGGCATCCGCACAAATGCTGACACCCCTGAGGACGCTGCACGCGCACTTCAGTTCGGCGCCGAGGGAATCGGTCTGTTCCGTATAGAGCATATGTTCTACGGCAAGCACTCCGAGCTGCCTCTTTCCAAACTCCGCAAGATGATCCTCTGCGACACCGAGAAGGAGCGCAAGGCAGCCCTTGCAGAGCTGGAGCCGTTCATCAAGGCTTCCGTAAAGAGCACGATGAAGATTATGGACGGCAAGCCCGTTGTATTCCGTCTGCTTGACCCGCCTCTGCACGAGTTCGTTCCCAAGAGCCAGGACAAGAAGGCCGAGATCGCAAAGGAGCTTGGCGTTTCAGTAGCAGAAATTGAGAAGAGAGGCGAGCACCTGCACGAGGTCAACCCTATGATGGGTCACCGCGGAGTACGTCTGCACGTATCCTTCCCTCTCATCGCCGAAACCCAGTACAGGGCCATCTTCACCGCAACAGCAGAGCTTATCAACGAGGGTTACAAACCTATCCCTGAGATTATGATCCCTGTTACGGTATCTGCCCGTGAGCTCAGTTTCCAGAAGGGAATCTGCGACCGCGTACGCGCAGAGGTTGAAGGCCGCTATATGATGACCATCAACTACAAGTTCGGTACAATGATAGAGATCCCTCGCGCAGCCCTTACTGCAAACCGTATGGCCCGCACCGCAGAGTTCTTCAGCTTCGGTACCAACGACCTCACCCAGATGACATTCGGTTTCTCACGCGACGACGTGGGCACTTTCATGGGCGACTACCTCGGCAACAAGATCCTTGACGCCGACCCGTTCCAGACAATCGATACCAAGGGTGTCGGCAAGCTGGTAGAGTACGGTATCCAGGGAGGACGTTCCCAGAGGCCTGACCTCAAGTGCGGTATCTGCGGCGAGCACGGCGGCGATCCTGACTCAATCAACTTCTTCAACAAGATTGGTCTGGATTACGTTTCCTGCTCACCTTTCCGCGTTCCTATCGCAAGGCTTGCTGCAGCACAGGCTGCAATCAGCCAGAGCGAGTAAAAGACTATGTTGAAGCACAATTATACCTTAAACTTAGGCCGCATCAGCACCATTCTGGTTGCGGCCTTGTTGATTGCGTCCTGTTCTGCCGCCAAGAAAGTGGCAAACGAGGGCAGGAGCAGTGCAACTGCGTATCTGGCAGATGAAGATCTGCCTGACGCCACCGTATTCCTTCCCTCCCCTTCAAAACCGGGAGATGCCTTGTTTGCAGGTGACCTTGCATATTATGCCTGGGGAAAGAGTGTCCGCAGCTCACAGCGCGGAACTGTTGCGCACGACGACGCCAGCAGTTCAATGTCATATATCGCAAAGAGACTGGAGCCGGCTTTAGGATTCCTTATCGACGCGGACAGGATGCCAAACCTTTGCAGGCTGCTCTCAAGGTCATACACTACCACTAATAACGCCAACAAGAAAGCCAAGGACCACTTCAAGCGCAAGCGCCCTTACGTAGAGTTCGATGAGCCTACAGGTGTTCCTGAAGGAGAAAGGGGTTCAAGAAACAGCGCCTCCTACCCTTCTGGGCACGCCACAAGGGGCTGGACAATGGCATTGGTGCTGGCAGAACTATTTCCTGAAAGGAGCGAGGAGATTCTTAAGGTCGGTTACGAATACGGCGAGAGCCGCGTAATTGTGGGCTATCACTACCAGAGTGACGTGGATGCCGCGCGCATTGCCGCCGGCGCAGCCCTGGCTGTACTACACGCCAACGAAGATTTCCAGAAGGATATGGAACTCGCCCGCAAGGAGCTCCGTAAACTCGGTTACCTGAAATAATCAGAAGATAGAAGAAGTGGTAAGAGTATGAAAAAGGCCGGCAAATTTGCCGGCCTTTTTTGTATTGTAGGTTTTGGTTATTACCTGGTTACGAGTACAGATACACGGTTCTCAGGAGCGGTGTCGAAAGGATTGACAGTGTCTCCGAAGTACTCGGTGGTGATGCGGTTGGCTGCGATTCCGGCGGCCTTAAGAGCCTCGGCTACAACTTCAGCACGATGCTGTGACAGAGTCATATTCCAACGAGGATTACCAGTCTGCTTGTCAGCGTAAGCGCTGATTGTAACAACTGCCTCAGGATACTGCTTCATTACGTTTACAACGCGGTCGATCTTCTCCTGCTCTGAAGGACGGATCTTCCACTGGTCGATTACGAAGAGAACGTTCTCGGTGGTTGCACGAGCGCGAGCGCGGGCTGCTGCCTCTGCTGCTGCCCTCTCGGCTGCTGCCCTTTCTGCTGCAAGACGAGCTGCCTCAGCCTCGGCTGCTGCCCTCTCGGCTGCTGCCCTCTCGGCTGCAAGACGAGCTGCCTCTGCTGCTGCCCTCTCGGCTGCGAGGCGTGCTGCCTCAGCTGCCTCAGCTGCTGCAAGAGCGGCTGCTTTCTTCTTGGCTGCGCCGAAGGTGAACTTAAGACCTGCAAGAGCGTTGATCTGATAGTCGAAAATGTCACCGACCTTAGAGTTGAAGTGATCTGAATATCCGTTTGCTACAGCCTCAAGCTCGAGAGCGATTGCATCTGACAGTCTGAAATCGATTCCAGCACCGGCGCGGCCGAGAACAGAAACCTTTCCACCATCCCAAAGATAGTTGTCTTTGTAGAAGTGGCTTGCTACTGCGTTAGCCTCGTCATTGTTGAAACGATAGTTTGCACCGGCTCCAACGAATATATAAGGATTGACAATGCGCTCCTTATAACCGGCGAACAGGCTAGCTATGTCGAATGTTGCATCGAGAGCACCCTGCAGATAGTTGAATTTGTATAAATCTTTGTAAACAGGAAGAAAACCCTTAGCCTGCCATCCAGAGATATCTCCACGTAAGCCAAATACAGGAGTGAACTGATAGCCAACATTAAGGGATGCAGCAGGCGAAAGGAGTTTCTGCCAATTTGTCTCACCTATGGTCTCTCCGATTCCTCCCTTGACTCCTAAATACCAGTCTGGGAAAAACTGCTGGGCGCTTACGCTAAAAGTAAGCGCAAGAAAAGAAGAAAGAACTAATAATGCTTTTTTCATATTATTATATGTTTTTAAATAACAATCCTTATAATTACAATTTTACGAATTTTTTTCTTTATGTCAAAATACTGGATAAAAAAAGAAAGTCCGGCAGCGTATTAATTACTACCGGACTATCATAAAAGAATCAGAAATTCCAGTTCTCAAAATCCACTCCTTCAGTTCCTCCAGAGCTAGAACCAGAAGCAAGGACTGTTACTTTACAAGTAGCCTTTTTTGTTGAATCATCAGTAGATTGAACCGTTATGGTAGCCTCACCAGCGCTTTTAGCAGTGACTCGTCCTGAAGAGCGATCCACCGTCGCAACGGATGAATCGGAGGTGCTCCAAGAAACTGTAGTAATGGAGGCATCAGAAGGTGCAACAGTCGCTTTTAAATCATAGGTCTCTCCTACCTTCAATATCAACGATGACGGAGAAACAGATACAGAACTAACCGCTTTCTTAGTAACAGTAACTGTAATCCATGCCTGAGCATTCCCATCAGCAGATTTAGCAATTAATCTTGATGTTCCTACCCGAACAGCTTTAACATTACCACTCTGGTCCACTGTTACTACTGCTCCCTGAGGAGTAGTCCAGATAATGCTTTTATTGTCTGCATTTGAAGGATAAACAGTCGCTGTCACTTTCGCAGTCTGGTTAAGAGACATTTCCAAGCTAGAAGGGGAAATCGTAACTTTAGTAACCAAAACAACCTGAGCCTTAACGGTAACCCTGCAAGTAGCCTTCACTTGAGGATTACTCTTAGATTTGACAGTGATAGTTACAGTCCCTTCAGTTGTACCTGCCTTAACTATTCCTTCGGAAACCGAAGCTACTGAAGAATTAGAAGAGGACCATTCAAGGGCAGTATTAAACGCATTGGCAGGTAAAACGGTCGCAGATAGTGTTAAAGTCTGACCAAAAGCAAGTGTCGCTGAGGTCTGGGAAAGCGTTATTGAAGATACCGGGACAGTGACTGTCACCTTACATTCCTTTGTAAAGCTACCATCTAAAGTCTCAACATAAATCACGGCTTCTCCTACAGACTTTGCTGTAACCGTCGCAACATTATCCTTGGCACTCACCGAGACGACGGAAGGATCAGAGGAAGACCACATGACAGCCTTATTGCCAGCATTAGAGGGCAGAACTGTTGCTGTCAGTTGAGCATCAGTGTTCAAATCGATTGTCAATGACTCTTTATCCAGTAAGACACCTGTCACGTTGATAAACTTAGTTTGAACGGTTATCTGACAAGAGGCTGACTTATTTCCACATTTAGCAGTTATTATAGCCGTACCGGCTTTAACTGCCGTCACCTCACCCCTATCGGATACTGTTGCGACAGAAGGAACGGAAGATTCCCACTTAATTGTTTTATCAAAAGCACTTTCGGGCTTGATGGTTGCTTTCAATGAATACATCTCACCCTCAATCATTGACAAGGCAGTCTTATCAAGTTCGATAGATTCAACCTGCTGCTGGATGACCTGTATCTCATAGTCAGAAGATTCGGTTTGCGATCCGTTAGTCACAGTAGCAGTAATCTTAACAGTGCCTTCCTTCTTGGCTGTAGCAAGACCTTCGGCATTTACAGTCGCTATTGAAGTGTCGCTTGATTTCCATTCTATCTCAATGTCCGGAAGATTCGCAGGAGTTACCTTCGCCATCAATTGAAGAGTCGCTCCAATACTGATTTGACTCTCACCTGTCGAAGTAGTCACCTTAACCGATTCTACCTTATTCCGTACATGAACCTTGCAAAAGGCTGTCTTGCCTTTCTCGGTAGCTGCACATATTACAGCATCACCGACAGAATGAGCCTTAACATGACCTTTGTCATTTACAGATACTATGCTCTCTTCCGTACTATACCACCTGACATTTAGATCAGCTCCCTCCAATTGCTCACCTAGACTTACCTTAATATCTGCTTCATCTCCGATTATAATATCCAATGTCGGAGGTTTCAATTCCATTCTTACCTCCTTTACTGTCACCTTACAAGTCGCGCTGAAAGACCCATCCACCGTCTCAACTGCAACATCAGCATTTCCAGGAGCCAGTCCCAATAACTTACCATCTGCTGTGATCAACACCACATCAGGATTATTGCTGGACCAGCGAAGAGACGGGTCGTCCGCATCGGAAGGAGTGATAGTAGCTATCAACTGTGCAGTTCCACCTTCATACAGACTCACAGACTCCTTATCTAAGCTTACACCTGTAACAGATATGTACGGAATCTGAACAGTAACTACGCATACGTCTGATAAGCCACCGTCATCCGACTTAGCAGTAATCCGCGCCGTACCAGGAGCTACTGCCGTAACCACACCATCGGACACTTTGGCAACAGATGCATTGTCGCTTGTCCAAATAACTGTCGGATTGTCAGCGCTGTTGGGTGAGACCGTCGCCGATAGTCTCTCAGTTGCTCCTACCTCAAGCGTAATCGCCTTAGTATTAAGGGTAATACTTGTTACTCGCACAGGTTCAGGTGCGCATGAAATAAAGGTCAGAATGAACAAAACCAGTAATAAGAATCTGTTTCTCATACGCATGAAGTATTAATTATCTTTAACACAGCGGACAGAATGGCCTTCGCCTCGAACCTTACCATAACAACGGGGATCAAATGTCAAACTAGTTCCTGTCTTGCTCATTTCCATTGCGTATACGGCTAGAGAATTGCGAGAACTTGACCAATAACAGGAGTACTGGCCCACCATAAGAAGCTTTCCGGCAAGACTGATGTATCCGTTATTGGGATACCATGCTCGGTCATAATCCAGCCAGACTCCATTAATATTGCCATCAACCCGGCGATAATTCAAATTACTCCAAGCTTCTTGTTCAAGAACATGCTGCTTGTTTGAGTCTAAAACATTGGCCGCAGGGACTTTCCAACCAGCTGGGCATGGATCGTAGATAGTCTTGGACTGCCCCCATAATTCATGATTTGGTATGGCAAGCCAATCACCATTGCTCTTAGACGTCGTGATATAAGTATCAGGATGGGCGATGGCATAATCCACCGTCGCTTCCACTGTCTCCGAAGAAACGGTAGTTAACTTATCTCCCTTTGTGGTTCTCATCAAGTGACCACCATTTGAACTCTCGACATATGATTCGACAGCACCAGGGAAAGGATCCTTGCGCCCCCATTGATAGAAGAGACCATTGGATAATGAATTGGAGGCTGTGGCCGATAATGCTCCCAGATTACGGTCCATCATCGCTGCTTTCTTACCAGTATACTTCTGGCTAGAAGTCACTGGATTATAATCCTTACATACCCAGATATGCCAACTCCATACAATAGCATTATTACTATAAGCAGCGATAATGGCATTACCATCCTTCAAGGTAGTGGGAGTGTCGAAATAAACGTATTTCTTGTTAGTCTCTACGTTAGTGATAATACTACCTGTAGATTGCTCAATGCTAGTATTGTTCGTCTCCCAGAGAACTTTCACGCTGGTAACCCCTGACAAATAATCCGTTTCCGTCGCTCGGGACAAAGGGAACTTATAAGATCCCACCTTGGATACAATATAACAATTCGCTGTACCATCCTTCGAAAGAAGTTCTCCATCACGGATTTTTAGGACTGTATCCGGATTATCAGCTCCGTTAATAGATGCGAAAACACTGCGTTTGAACTCCACATATGATTTACACTCACTTTTCACAAGCACACTACCGCTAGCATCCTTAAAAGATATTGTGAATCCTTTCGAAAATATAGTAGGTAAAAACAATAGATAATACTTTTTGTTCTTTTCAAAAGATTTACCTTCAGGAAGAATTAGAGTTACCGTCGTAGAACTTCCAGACACAGAAGAGGAGATAGGTGCAGTAGCCGTCGAGCAAGAGATGTTCACAGGTCCAACTATCTTTTCATTTGCATTACCTTTCAATTCTATCTGACTATACTTTGAAACGTTTGAACCGGTTAAAGTGAAACAAAGACCTCCACACACGTTATAGAATGCCATCTGATTGGACTTTGTGGAATAGGCAACAGATATAAAAGCCTCCGGATCATAGCTATTAGCATTTGCCTTTTGCTCAACCGGGATAGAAGTCGAAATAGTTTTAGAAGTTATATTTGCAGTTGCATTATCATTGTATGGAGAGAGGCCTAGAAAAGAACCGCTTTCAGGAGAGCTCCCGGAAACTAATGAGAAATTAGCTGTCGCTCCACCGGCCTCCGTTTCAAATTTTGAAGAAGCAGTTGAAGATGCATTTGCATAAAAAACGTTAATCTGGTCTCCAGCTTTCCAAAGAATCTGGGAATAGCTACCTGACGTTGTCGAATGGCCAAACTCTGTTTTAGTTCCAGGTTCTCCTTCTATAGTTGCCCACAAAGAAGCAATACGGACTTTATTATTGTCCGTCAGATTCAACGAATCAGGCATGCAACACACTAATAAACTAATGAAGGACAATAATATGACTAGGCAAGAAAAAAACTTCTTCATAATAGAAATGATGATATATAAATACTTAAAAGGAGAGAGAGTTTGCGCTCTCTCTCCTTTTAAGTATTAATAATACAGATTACTCTGCTTCTGCTTCAACGGCATAGTACCAACCATCCTTGTACTCTACAGGGTCCAGGACAGCATCGTCAGCGTCATGTAGCGCGTGGATACTATTAGCAGTAGCAAGAACAAGAACGGTTCCATCGCCCTCTACCAGGACATCTTCGCCCCAAGAAACTACGATTGTGAACTCTGCCTTCTTGTCAACCTGCAGATCAGTTCCAAGGTTCCACCAGTTGATACCTGATTCCTTTGTCTCACTAGGAGCAGGTACAAGAGATGCTCCCTCCTCGAACGCATAGAGGTTACCACCGAATGACTCCTCAGAATCAGATGTATACTTCAGTACAGACTTAACCTCAACAGTAAGGTCCTCAGTACCAGTAATACCGTAGACAGCAGCTGCCTCAGTTGCAACCCATGCGCCATCGCTCCACTCGAAGATCTTGTTGTTGTAAGCATCGAAGATACCATCTACAAGCTCATGTGCATATGCATAGTCGTTAACTTCCTTGAAGGTACCAAGCTTAACATTGTAAACCTTCAACTTAGCATCAAGAGCCTTGAATACTACGAAGTAGTAGCCATACTCTGCCACATCGAGTTTCTCACAATTCTCTTCAACCTCAACAAGAACATCATAACCCTTAGCAATCAGAGCATTCTCGGTATTGAGGAAGATATATGGAACAAGACCAGGTGTCTCAATAACATCCTTCAGTTCTGCACCAGTGAGTTCAACATAGGCGTGCTCACCGTCGTCGTAAGTTGTAGTTCCATAAGTACCACCACCGTCAACAACTTCCCAATCAACCTCATCGGTTGTAAAGTTCTTAATCTCGAACTTATAGACAGACTCTTCATTGATATCAAATCCAGTCATGTAGTTGAGGAAGTGCTCAGTAAGACCAGAACGCATCGGGTGCTCCTGATCAGGATCCTGACCCTTGATACGAACTGCGCCATAGCCCTTGTCATCCTTGTTGTAAGGAGCGTAAGATATCGTGTAGTTCTCTGGATCTGCAGGATTCAGCTCATCCTGGTTACCAAGGATGTAATCCGGGTTCAGCAACCACTTACCATCACCTGTATGAGTGAGTGTGTAATCGTGTTCATGCTTAACATTGTATACAAACTTCACAACAGCATCAACATTTTCGGTGTTGTCCTTTGCAGTGTAAACAACGTATACGAAGTGAGGACCACTAATCTCAACCTCAGGATCAAGCTTAAGGTCTACTATGTTGGTGTTCTGCTTCCAGTTAGCAGGGCTAAGCTTGGTAATTGTCAGACCATCGCTATAGATGTTATTCAGCTCACCGAGATCAGCTGAGAACTCGTACTTACCCTCGTCAGGCAGGTCACCAGGCTCACCATTGTTAGCATCCTTAACAATAAGGATAGGCTCATCAACGTTGTAAGCATTCTGGAATTCTTCGAAGGACATACCTAACTCGTTGAACATCTTGACATTCATTTCATCCCAAGCAACATTAAGCTCATGGTTGTCTCCGTCATAGTTGAGAGCGGTATTAGGATCTGTGAATGCACTACCTACATAAGTACCCTCCTCAGGAATAGAGTCAACATCAAACTCACCACCGTGCTTAATGAATACCTTGTATCCGAGTGAAGGTTTCTCTGGTTCTGGCTCCTTCTCTTCTTCAACGATAACAAGTTTGATGAAGCCTTCGGCAAGGATTACACCGTTGTAAATGGACTGAACGTAAATAAGCGGAGTACGGCCGATGGCAGGGCGACCAGCGCTTACGAAATCACGGTCAATTGCAACCTTTGAATCATTGAGAATAACGAACTGGTTCTGGTTGGTCTTATCATCATCATCTGAAAGATAAGTGGCCTTCTTTGAATCAGTGCTGATGATAATCTTATCAGAATCATCAAAACCGGCAAAATAGAATTTATAGGTAGGAACGACTCCGGCAGTTGAAATAAGATCACCAAGCTGCTCAGCATAGGTCTCAACATAATCAAGCAGGTCAACTTCCTCTTTCTCATCTATTACGAGAACAGGGGTGGCAGGATTTGTGTTCCCCTTCACCTCAATGCCTTCACCATCATTGTAATCGGTATCAGCGTCAATCTTAACATCATCTGCTTCTGTACGGTAGTAACGGGGCTCACCCTTCTCGTACTCGTCCTTATGGATAAGGTCGTAACCGGAATTGGTTTCTTTCTCAATGTATGCATAGTCAGAAACAACAGGCTCGGAGTCTTCGCCTACAGCACGGAGAGCAACGATATCATTGGTCTTCTGATGATCAGCTGGCTCAACAGACTTGAGAAGCTGAATCTTGAAGTTAACGAAAGAGTCCTCTTTCTCAGGACCTGCCTCAATCTTAACAAGGTCAGTCTTGTCAGCATCAGCTTTGGTGTAAACCTCGCGGTTGATGAAGTCCCATGTGTACTTGTCCACATCAATGTTAGCTGCATCCATACGGTAAGTAACCTCAGTAGGCGCAGTAGCGATAAATGTAGCTTCACCATCCTTATTTACAAACGGGAACTCTGTGTTATTAGCGGGAGCTGTGAACTCGTAAACCGTAATAAGGCCAAGTCCGTCGAAAATACGCTCAGGAACGAAAGCAAGACCCTTGAGGCCGGTGAGCAATTCTAGAGTATAACCTCCTTCATAACCATCGACTCCGTAGAGTGTCAAAGCATCATCTTTCCAGACTGCGGTAATAGCACCAGGAGCGATGTAAGAGATGTCAGTAGCGGTCTTATCATACGCTCCCTTATCGGCATTCCAAGAGTACTTGTCAAAATAGCCGCTTGCTCCAGGAACATAATAATCACCATGACCATCTGCTCCTTGAGCTTTGTAGTCAGTCTTCTTATTGTCGATGTACCAATAGCCGTCATCGCCAATTTTAACGACAGACCCATCACCCTTCTGGCCGACAATGTCGTAGGAGGTCTTATTAGTGGTAACTCTAATACCACCCTGAATTGGGGTCACATTAGTGACAATCTCGCCATTATCGATCTGCCCCTGGAGAGTGTTGAGCTGAGTAGTCAGATCATTAATCTGCCTTCCCAAGTCATCAATATCCTTCTGCCAGTCTTTTTGACAAGACACCATTCCTACGAGTGCTGCAATGATAGCTGCACCCGTCAGAAAGAATTTGAATCTTTTTTTCATAAATGGAATAGATTTAAAAAAGTTGAACTATAATTATTGTAATTAATTATCATTTCCGTACGCGTATTAGTATCTGGCACTCTATCCAATGCCGATACAATACAACATACAACGCACAAATATATGCACAATATTTCTTTTATGCAATAAAAAAATACTTTTCAGATGCTTTTTTTAGGCACCAGAACGCTTTTCAGGGTATTTTCAGATGATTTCCAGGTCACTTTGAAGCAACCATCCCTGCCGCCCGTCAGGCAATTCGATATTAAGCCACTCTCCCACTGAATCCAGAATGTGGACTTTCGCTCCCTCGTGCAGGATGAAAAGGTCTTTGGCCGTACTGCCTGAAGGGGAACTCTTTACAGAGGTCACCGCCCTGACGATTATGGCGTCAGAAGAGTTTACAGCCTGGTTGTACTGCGTTCTGGAAGCGGCAATGCACAGCAGGCAGAGCACTGCGGCGGCTATGGCGCCGTAGAAGCCTGCCTTCTTTGCAGACGAGCTGCGCCCCAGCAGGAACAGCAGCAGGAGGCCGAGCGCGGCTGCCAGGAGCAGCAGGAACAGCACGGCCCAGGTGTCGGCCGGCAGCTGACGCGCGAGGGCGCGGAGCCACTCCGTGAGGAAGAAATCGGGTACGGGCTCTATGTTGTCCTGAATGAATTCGTTGGCGTACTGCAGGTTATGGCGTATGTCCGCGGATGAAGGATCCAGTTTGAGAGCGCGCTCGTAATTGAGGATGGCGTGAGCGTAGTCCGAAAGCTTAAAGCACGCGTTACCCATATTGAACGAAAGGTCGGCGGACTCGATTCCCAGGGCGTCTATCTGCGTCCAGGCGTCGAGGGCGTCCTGCCAGCGGCCGTCGGCGTATGCGGCCGTGCCCGCATTCCACAGGGAATCGGGATAATCCTGGGGTGCCGCATTGAGCGCGCCAGGCAGCAGCAACAGCAGCAGGGCGGCTGCGACCCCCTTGGCCGGAGCCTTCTTGTTCTCTTTCATAGAATGGTCTATTGCGGATATCACTTCCAATGACTTCTTGTAATGTTCTTCCATGGCCTCGTGACCGGCATCGGGGGCGTAGCGCGCGTAATCACAGGCGTCCAGCAGGTCGGTGAATTCCTTGGCAATGCCCTCGGAAGCGCCGCGGGAGCAAAGTTCTGCGCCTATGTTCTCCTTGGACATATCGGCCAGGTCCATGTTCAGCTTGTCACCGGCAAAACCCAGCAAGGCTTTGTGCAGTTCCTCGTAGAAGGCCGTGTAGAGGTTCTTCTGGAGGAAGTCTCCTGCCAGGGCGAGCCTCTTGCGGGCCATCGAGGTAGCCTTGCGGTTCTTGGTGAGCGCTACGTCGGAGCGCCGTGCCAGCAGCTTGCGCAGCAGAAGGAACGCTGCCAGCCACAGCAGGGCAAGAGCGGCGGCTATCGCCCAGAATGTCTTTCCGAACGCGAAGAATCCTCCGTCGGAATTGAACTTGGGAGTCTTGGTGACTATGTACCGGATGTCGCTGTCCAGGTTGCGCACGTCCCTGCGGGAAACGTTGTTGATGACTCCCGCCCCGGGGCTGTCCGTGCTGCTTCCCCTGGCCACGCTCAGAGGCATGGGATCGGACTTGAGCGTCACGTACTTGCGAGTATTGATGTCAAAGTAACTGTACTCCACGGGACCGATGGTGAAATCTCCGGAACTGCGGGGGATGAACGGATATTCGAAGGTCTTGGCACCCTGGGAGTCGGTGATTTTCACGTCATATGCCTCGAAGTCCGGCGGGAACTGTATCTTGGGGGCCTCCAGCAGGTATACGTTGCCGCTGCCGGATATGGTCACCTTGAGGGAGGCGGCGTCGTGCGCGTTCACTTCGTTCGCCGACAAGGAGGCGTTCATTGAGAAGTTGCCCACTCCCCCGCCGAATGAAGCCGGAGCGCCTGCCGGGAGCGGAGACACCTTGACGGTAAAAGATTTCGAGTAGATTCTCTTGCGTACGGTGCGGAAATCGTCCTGGAAGAAACTGTCGAATATGCTTCCTCCTCCGGTTGCGACACGCACATTGACCAGGCATACCAGTTCGGCGGGCTCAATGGTGATGTCGCCGCTCTGCTGGGGTATGATTGTCCAGGTTCTGAGGATGGCAGAATTGTACAAACTGCCGTTATAGTTTTCGCGTGTGAACTCTATGCTGGTAGGAGCCTGAATTTCCTGGCTCCAGAAACCGTTGAAAGATGGGAACCTGGCGTCTTCGAACCCGGCTACGCTCACCCTCTGATAAAGTTTCAACGATACGTTGATGGGCTCTCCGACCACCGCCGAAGTGCGGCTGAGGGTAAGCCTCAGGAAAAGGTCGTCGTCCGAAATGTTGCCGCTCTCCTGCACCTGGCCGCCGGAAGATGCCGCCCCGCCCTGGGACGATCCGCCGCCCTGAGCGGAAACCACCTCAACGGTAATGCCTGAAGAAGATATTTCCCTGCCTCCCACCTTGGCAGTAGCGCCCGAAAGCGTGAACTTTCCTTCCTTCTTTGGCATCAGGACATACGTGAATGTAGTCTGGGAAGATGTGGTGCGCTTGCCGTTGACTATGGTAACACTCCTGGAAGAGCCTTTCTGCGGTCCCCATACCAACTGGAAGTCTTCACCGGGATTCCATTGGAAGTCCGTGGGAGAATCCTCCCCTTCTATCACGAAGGTGACGTTGAACTGTTCGCTGGACGCTACCAGATTGGGGGCGTCCACCCTTATGGAAGACTGGGCTCGCAGCGTAAGAGCCGCGATACACAGGATGAGTATGGCTGTAATCCTTTTCATTACCAATTCTTTTCTTTCTTGTCAGGGTTGGCCTGGGCTTTTTCCTGGTTTACCCTGTCCTGGGTCTCTCTCTCTTTGGCCAGCATGGCGTTCAGCATCTGCTGGGCCTGTTGGGGAGAGATCTTCTGCTCGCGAGGAGGCTGCTGTTGCTGGTCGTCCTGGTTCTGGTCCTGATTCTGTTGATTCTGGTCCTGGTTCTGATCCTGGTCCTGATTCTGGTCCTGGTTGTCATTGCCTCCGCCGTCCTGCTGCTGGTCCTGCAACTTTTTCTTGGCGTAAATATAATTCTCTTTTGCTTCTATGTCATCAGGATTCAGCAGAAGTGATGCCTTGAACGCCTCCACTGCCGCCTGGTACTCCTCTTTCTTAAGAGCCGCGTCACCGGCGTTGAAGTAATAGTCCGCCTCATTCTTATGTCCCTTGACCACGTCCTTGACGGTAAGGAGGGCACCGGCGGCCCCTTCGAAGTCGTCCTGCCTGTAAAGGGAGGATGCCAAGTTGTACTGGGCAGCCACCGAAAGCGAATCTTTTACGGTAGCCTTGCGGTAATCTATCTCCGCCTGGCGGAAGTTGCCCCCGCGGAACTTGCGGTTGCCTTCACGCACTTCCCTCCGGTCCGCCTGGGCCGAAGCACCCACTGCCAGCAGCAGCGCAATCAGAGACAAAATTATCTTTTTCATACGAACAACTTCTTTTTAGGGCTCCTCTCTCCCAGCAGCATCTCAAGGGCGAAGAAGATGAGCGCCGCCGCGAAGAAATACATGAACTGCTCGTCGAATTCTTCAAACACTACGGAACTGAAAGTCTCGTCCTCCATCTTCTCTATGTCCTCGATTATGGGATTGAGGCCGAATTCCTCGTTTCCGGCGTGCACATAGGCTCCCCCGCCTGCGGCTGCCACGCTCTTGAGGGTTTCCTCGTCAAGCCGGGTCACCACTATGTTGCCCTCGGAGTCTTTCAGGAGGCCTCCGGCGTAAGGGATGGGCTGTCCCTGCGCAGAACCTACGCCTATGGTGTAGACCTTTATGCCCTGCTCGAAGGCGGTCTGCGCCGCTGCCACGGCGTCGTCCTCGTGATTCTCGCCGTCGGTAATGACTATTATGGCGCGGCTTTTCTCGCTCTGGGCGCTGAAACTGCGTATGGCGGTGGTTATTGCGTCACCTATCGCTGTTCCCTGAACCGGCACGGAGCGGGTGTCCACGGTAGACAGGAACATCTTGGCAGAAATATAGTCAGTAGTAATAGGCAGCTGCACGAATGACGTTCCGGCAAACACTATCAAGCCTATCCTGTCCTCCACAAGACGGTCCGTAAGGCGGTTGATGGCCAGTTTGGCCCTCTCCAGACGGCTGGGGGAATAATCCTGGGCGAGCATCGAATTTGATACGTCCAGGCATATCATTATTTCGGCGCCGGAACTCTGGTGCTCCTTGAGGGCGGCTCCCACCATGGGGCGTGCGAGGCCTACGACGAAGCAGGCGAAGGCCAGCGCAGTCAGCAGACAGCGCAGCCAGCCCTTTACGGCGGAGTACCGCGGCATCAGTTCGTTCACCAGGGCCTCGTCGCCAAAGGCCTTCAGGGCCTTGCGGCGGCGGTAACGCATAATTGCGTAACCCGCCACTATGACAGGCACCAGCAATAGGAGCCACAGGAACTTTATGTTGCCAAAATAAATCACGTCTGTTCAATCCATTATGTCAGTCTCTTCATCAGAAACCTGAGGACAAGCTCCAGGAGCAGCAGCGCAATGGCTATCAGTGCGTACTTGAGGAACAGTTCCT
This sequence comes from Bacteroidales bacterium, assembly GCA_017962585.1. Taxonomy (GTDB): domain Bacteria; phylum Bacteroidota; class Bacteroidia; order Bacteroidales; family UBA932; genus Cryptobacteroides. Next base: position 13,378 of record JAGCVB010000050.1, on the reverse strand, counting down.
TGTAAACGGGGAAACTGTCTATTGTGGTACGGGCCTTCTCCATCTGGTTGATCTCAGCGTAGATCTCGGCCAACTTGGTATTGTCCGTGGCCCGGAAATACCTTCCGCCGGTGGTCTGCGCCACCCTCTTCAGGAGGTCCTCGTCAATTTCTACGGGCAGGTTCTGCATCTGAACTCCCCAGGGGGTCATTACCGGGTACGGAGCCATTCCGTTGGCTCCCACTCCGATAGTATAAACCCTCACTCCGTATGTATAAGCAATTTCTGCGGCGGTGTCGGGGGCTATCTCACCGCTGTTGTTAACTCCGTCAGTCAGCAATATCACCACGCGGCTCTTGGCATCGGAATCCATTATCCTTGCCACTGCCGTTGCCAGACCGTTTCCAATTGCGGTGCCGTCTTCTATCAGGCCCGTCTGAAGTTCCTTCATCAGGTTTATCAGAGTTGACCTGTCGGTAGTAAGGGGGCACTGGGTGTAGCTTTCGCCGGCGAACACCACTATGCCCATCCTGTCGGAAGGCCTCTGCGCGATGAACTCCATCGCAATATCCTTGGCGGCGTTTATCCTGTCAGGCGTGAAGTCCCTGGCCAGCATACTGGTAGAGACGTCCATCGCCAGGATTATGTCGATACCCTCCGTATCTATCTTCTCTGTCTGCGACGATGACCTGGGACGCGCTATGCACACCACTATCAGGCACAGGGCCGCTATGCGCAGCAATGCAGGCAGGTGCCTCAACACTTCCAGCGCCGTCTTTCCGCCGCTCTGCCACTGCCTGGCGGAAGCCACCTGCAGGTTGGTGCGGCGTCCCGTGATCTCCCGGAACACGTAAAGTGCCGCCAGGAGCGCGGGTACAATCATCAGCCAGAGCAGTTTGGGATACTCGAAGAACATCAGGCGGCCTCCTCCTCTTTTTGCTCACCTTCCAGCTGTGTCTGGTAGGTGGATGTTACAAACTTGACTGCGGAAGGCACCGCGGAAGCGTTCTGTTGCTCCGTAGCGGTGAACTTGGCGAACTTCACGAAGTCGGATGTCTCGAAAAGGGCCTTGGTCTCGGCATAAAGGTCGTCCGGGATGCGTCCCTCCAATGCGTCGAATATCTCGGCGGTGGTCATTTCCTCGGCATTGATGCCGAAGACATTTTCTATATAGGTGCGCAGGGTGTCTGTGATTCCGGAGTAGAGTGTCTTCTGTTTTTCCGGAGCCCAGTACTTGTCTCCCTTGAGAGTATCCAGGTTGCGCAGGGCAACTATGTACGGAGGATCCCTGCGGACCTCCACAACAGTCTCACGACGGCCTGCCATAATGATGAGGCAGCCGATGATGATTGCCAGAAGCGCCACTATCCATATACCAATTATATATGGAAGCAACTCTGCCAGCGTCAGGGGATACTTGATCTGGCCTTTTATGTCGTGTATCTGGAATGTGGCGGTATCTATAGGGATAGTCTTGGCCTCGAACTCCATCCCTGTGAACAGGAGGGTGTCCATAGACGCCCCCACAGTACGCTGCACGGCAACGTCGGGCAGGGTGTAATGACCTTCTTCGAACGGGGCTATCACTACAGACGCCCTCAGGTCAAGGGTAGGGACTCCGGAAGTCCTGTTGACTTTCAACGTGTCCACTTTCCAGGCGCGTACCAGGGTCAGGGTGTCTGTCATAACCTTGGAGTAATCCTGGAAAGCCAGGATGGCGTCCGCGGGCATTCCCTTCATCTCCACTCCGTATTCCAGCTGGTCCGCAATGAGTATGGAATCCCGCTGCTGGAGCTGCTTCAGGTAGCTCTGGCCGGACGGGATGATTCCCGAAACCAATGCGTATATGACAAGCAACAGTCTCATTTCTTGCTGAACAGAGTCATAAGTCCCTTGACGTAATCGTCGTTGGTGGCAATGTCCACCGAATCTACTTTATAGCGGTTGAAAATGCTTTTCTCTTTTGCAGCCACATCCCTGTACCAGGCAGCATATGCATTGCGTACGCGCGAACTGGAGGTGTTGATCCAGGATCCTGAACCGGTTTCCAGGTCGCGTACGTTCACCAGACCCACGTCGGGCAGCGACTGTTCGCGAGGGTCGTGAACCTTTATCACGGAGAGGTCGTGGCGGCCGGCCGCAACTTTAAGCGCGTCTTCGTAGCGCAGGTTGCCGTCGGCGTCCACGTCCATCATGTCGCTGAGGACGAATGCAGTGCACCTCTTCTTGATGGCGTTGGTCAGATAACGCAGCGCTTCCCCTATGTCCGTCCCCTCCGAGGCGGGCTCCAGGTCTATTATCTCCCTGATTATGTGAAGGAGGTGGCTGCGGCCCTTTCCGGGCGGGATGAATTTCTCAATGCGGTCGCTGAAGAACAGCGCTCCCACCTTGTCGTTATTGAGGATGGCGCTGAAGGAAAGCACGGCGGCTATCTCGGCCAGAAGTTCCCTCTTGGTGCGGGAGGCGGTGCCGAAGAAGCCGGATCCGCTCACGTCCACCAGCAGCACCACGGTGAGTTCGCGCTCCTCTTCGAAAACTTTCACGTACGGCGTCCGCAGGCGGGCAGTGACGTTCCAGTCCATGGAGCGCACGTCGTCCCCCCACTGGTACTCACGCACCTCGCTGAAGGCCATTCCGCGCCCTTTGAAGGCGGAGTGGTACTCTCCTGCGAATATCTGGTGCGACAGCGCCCGCGTCTTGATCTCTATCTTGCGGACTTTGCCCAGCAGGTCTGCAGCGCTTGCGTTATGGGACGATGACGGCATTTATAACTTGCTCGATAATGTCTTCTGCCTTTACGTTCTCTGCCTCGGCTTCATAACTGAGGCCGATACGGTGACGGAGGACCTCGTTGCAGACGGCCCTGACGTCCTCTGGAATGACGTAGCCGCGCCTCTTGATGAAGGCGTAGGCCTTGGCGGCAAGGCTCAGCGAGATGCTGGCTCGCGGCGAAGCGCCGAACGAGATGAGGTTCTTCATTCCCTTGAGGCCGTAATCCTCAGGGGTGCGGGTGGCATAGACTATATCAACTATGTAACGCTCTATTTTTTCATCCATATAGACGTCGCGTACGACATCACGGGCGCGGACTATGTCCTCGGGGCTGATGACGGGCTCGGCCTTGGGGAACACGCCGGTGTTGTTCATACGGACAATCAGTCTCTCTTCCTCTTTCTTGGGATAATCCACAACTACCTTGAGCATGAAACGGTCTACCTGCGCCTCGGGAAGAGGATAGGTTCCTTCCTGCTCTATAGGGTTCTGGGTGGCCATTACCAGGAAGGGCTCGGGAAGTTTGTAGGTCTGGTCGCCCAGGGTTACCTGGCGCTCCTGCATAGCCTCCAGAAGGGCAGACTGCACCTTTGCCGGAGAACGGTTGATCTCGTCGGCAAGGACGAAGTTTGCGAAGATAGGGCCCTTGTGCACCTCGAACAACTCCTTTTTCTGGGAGTAGATGAGGGTTCCGAGAAGGTCGGCCGGGAGAAGGTCCGGGGTAAACTGAATTCGGCTGAACTTGGCGTTCACGGCCTGGGACAGAGTATTGATCGCCAGGGTCTTTGCCAAGCCAGGAACACCTTCGAGAAGGATGTGGCCGTTGGCCAGGAGGCCTATGAGCAGGTTCTCCACCAGATGTTTCTGGCCCACTATCACCTTTCCCATCTGCATTGTAAGCAAATCTACAAAGGCGCTCTCTTTCTGAATGCGTTCGTTGAGTTCTTGGATGTTTATGTTTTCCATTATATTTAATAATTTTGCATTCGTTATGCGTTATTCCATCTCCCTGTGCTATGACGGTTCATCTTTCTTCGGCTGGCAGGTCCAGCCCGGAGTTCCTACCGTGCAAGGCATCCTGGAAGACGCCCTTGGCAAACTGCTTCGCAGCAGTATCAGCGTCACGGGCGCGGGCCGTACGGACACCGCCGTCAACGCCATTGGGTACGTGGCCCATTTCGACGCCCCTGAGGGCCTGGACACAGAGGCTTTGGGCTACAAATTAAATGCCATCCTCCCCCCTTCTATCGTGGTTCTGAAGGTGTCCGCCGCCCCGGAGGAATTCCATTCCAGGTTTGACGCTACAAAACGCGAATATACATATTTTTTGCATCGCAGAAAAGACCCCTTTGCCTCCCATTACTCTTTCCAATGCCTGTATGTACTTGATACAGAGGCTATGGACAAGGCTGCAAAAATGTTGTTGGGAACGCACGATTTCCGTTGTTTCCAGAAAACCGGTACTGACGTCAAGACTTCCATCTGCACCGTTACCGAGGCCGGCTGGCACAATTACACCCCTTCCCACTGCTCTGTGACGCATTTTCCGTGCAATGAAGGCGATTATATGTATTTCAGGATCTGCGCCGACAGGTTCCTGCGCAATATGGTGCGTGCCGTCGTGGGCTCGCTGATTGACGTGGGACGCGGCAAAATGACGCAGGACCAGTTTGCAAAACTGATCCTGCCTCCAAATGACAGCAGGCTTGACCTGCCGTCTCGCGGCGACGCCGGAGAATCCGTTCCCGGCCACGCCCTTTTCCTCTCAGAAATTACTTACTAGTTCTGCGGCATCCCTCCGAGGGGAGGGTGTTCCCTTCAAAACCCGTGGCCGCCCGTGGCCTCGTGAACGGGAGGGGCCCACAAGCGCAGCGCTGTGGGAGGGATGAAAGGTTTTGAAGGGAACACCCTCCCCTCGGAGGTACAGTTTCTACCGCCAAGGAGTGATGACCGCTACAACGGCATCCGTAGGAGCGACATCAACCGCCTTAGCCGGCAACTTGGCACTTACGACGGCATCGTTGCCTCCGGTATACACCTTGATGCTTGAAACTCCTGCATCCAGTCCCAGTTTCCTGCAGATGGCACTCAAGTCCAGCTTCATAGGATTTTCAAGGGTTCCGTTCAGGGAAACTATATACCAGGTGTTGCCGTGACGGCGCGCCATAGTCACGAATTTTCCAGGGTAACCGTCAATCAGGCGGGTTTCGTCCCAGGTAGTAGGAACCGCGCGCATGAAGTCGAGGCATACCTCGGAAGTGCCATCAGTCAGGTTGGTCGGAGCCAGAGCGAAATTCTGTACAGGATTCTGGTAAAGCACAGCCAGCGCCAGCTGGAATACGTCAGTGGTCATCCTGCGGGGTCCCCTGTTGGGATTGCGGTTCAGGCGCCTCTGCAGGAAACTGCCTCCGAATTCCATCGAAGCCACAGTATTGCGGATGAATGGATGCAGGCAGGCGAATTCAGGCTCCAGGTTGCAGTCGTTCTGGTTGAAGACCATATTCTCCGACGCTCTCACGGCCTCGCTGCCCACGAAGTTGGGATACATCCTCTCCCATCCGCGCGGCAGGGTTGCACCGTGGAAGATGCACATAAGGCCGTAATCGTTGGCGTCGCTGAGGATGTCTTCGTAATAGCGCAGGGTCTGCTGCTTGTCACCACCGAAGAAATCCACCTTTATGCCCTTGACGCCGGCTTTCTTCATCCAGGCCATCTCCTTCTTGCGGCTTACTGCAGTGGTCAGGTTGTCCTTGGGGCTCTGGGGGATGTCGTTCCACCAGCCGCTGGAGCTGTACCAAAGCCATACTCCCACATTCTTGCTTGCCGCGTACTGAATAAGTTCCTCCATCTTGTCGTAGCCCAGGTTCCTGTCCCAGTAAGCGTCCACCAGGGTATACTCGTATCCCATTGCAGCGGCCAGGTCTATGTAGGCTACCAGGTCGTCCCAGTTGATGCTGGGATCCTGCCATAGGATCCAGCTCCAGGTGCTGCGGCCGAATTTATAGTCTATGGAAGGTTCGTAGAGCTGTTCTACTACATCCCAGGCTACTGTGGTCTCTGCTATCGGAGCAAGGTCGAGGCCTACGGTGATAGTTCTCCACGGGGTTGCGCCGGGAATTGAGAACGCGGCTCCGGTATCCCCTTCCCCGTTGTTCTCTTCAGGAAGAGGGAATGCTATCGTATAGCCTTTAGCTGCGTCCCAGTCGCTCAGGTGCGAGCCGCAGTAGCGGCTGTCCACACCTGTTTCGCTTATGAGCACCCAGGCATTGTCTGCCGTCTTGAAAAGACAGGGGAATGTATAGCCGTGGCCATACTCGGATTTCTCGGTGAGGGGTTTCTCCAGATAGTAGAATTCCTCGTAGCTTGGTTTGGTGCGGGCGAAGCCTATCATGGCATCGCTCTGCGGAGTAAGGAAGCTGACAGTCCCCTGCGGCAGCTTGAAGGCGGTAGTCTCCTCGAATATACGCACGCCTCCTGGTGCGCCTTCGCGCGGGAGCAGATACCTGAATGCAATGTCGTTGTTGCTGACCCTGAATTCCACGTCAACTTTCTTGCCTTCGGAGTTCTGGAAGGTGTAGACGCACACGTTGGCCTTGTAGTTCACAACGGAAGACTTTATAGTCTCCATCTTGTAGGTCTGGTCCAACTGTGAGGCCTTCTCTTCTGTGAAGGAGAGTTTGCTGTAATCTCCAAGGTTGGCCTTGAATCCAAGTGCGGAGGACTCCAGCACCTGGATTCCGTCATAACTTACGCTGTAGCGGGCATCGGCGCTCACGCTTACTTTGAGCCTGCCGTCCGGTCCGCTCACGGGACTCTGGGCAGAAGCGCTCAGGATAGTTGCCGCAATCAGGGCGGCTGTCAAAATCTTACGCATCAATTATTATTTTACTGGTATTGCGAACTGGGTGATGGAATGAGCCGGGAAGGTATAGGTGATCTTTCCGTCCCTTGCAACATTCACTGTGCTCTCCTTGGGGGCGTAGGAGTCTCTCTTGGCGTAGGTGAAGGTATCGTCAAGGCCTCCCTCGATGGAACAAACGGTAACGCGTCCTGCTGCGAAGGCGTTCTTACCTACGTTCTGGATATCTGCTTTGATGGCGTCTTTCTCGTGACGGTTGACAACTGTAACGAAAAGGGTCTTTCCATCTTCTGAAGTTGCAGCTGTAGCATCAAGGTAAGGGATGTTGTCGTAAGGGCCTGATGAGAAAGTGTCACCACTTACATATGTGTCGAATGACTCTCCAAGGCAGTTGGTAGAGAACATCTTGTATGCGTAGAACCAAGGGGACTTGTAATACTGGCCTGACTCGCGGTCGCTGGCAAGAAGGCCAGTTGCCATTGTGTATGCTCCCATTTTAACGAAGTCTGCGTGGCGTACGAAGGAGTTGAGGCACATTGCACCTGCAAGGACGTTCTTGATGCCTGCGGCTCCGTGTGCTCCCCACTCGTCAACTGAAAGCATCAGGGAGCGCTTCTCGGGATGAAGGGCCTTCTGGATATCCACCTGGGCCTTTACGGACATTATCTTCTCTTCGAAGTCGGCTGCAGCCTCTCCTACGTAGCTGTAATAGTCGTCTGCCCTGGACTCGTCCAGACCGTCCCTCCAATACCTGTGGATGGAGATGTAGTGGGCGATTCCGGTGAGGCCCTCGACAACCTTGCGGTTCCACTCTGCCCAGGTTCCGTCAGGATAGTATGCCGATCCGTTTGCCACGAACTGGACGCTGCGGTCAACAGCGCGCAGGGCCTTGGCGGCCTCGATGGCTACCTTTACATAGTCGTCGGCGTTCTTGTGGCCCATGATCCAGGGATAGCCGTCAACCTCGTTTCCGAGGCCCCAGTATTTAACCTTGTAAGGCTCCGGATGGCCATATTTGGCGCGAAGGTCTGAATAATAGGTTCCGTGGTCTACGTTGGTGTACTCACACCAGAAACGGGCGCTGTTGATGTCGCCCAGACCGAGATTGAGGCAGATGATGTTCTCGCTGCCTATTGCCTTGTTCAGTGCAACCCACTCGTCGGTACCAACCTGGTTGGTCTCGTAGCCTCCCCACGCCAGGTCCTTGCGGACGGGGCGCTGGTCCTTGGGGCCGATTCCGTCTTCCCAGTTGTATCCTGCCACATAGTTGCCGCCCGGCCATCTCATTGCAGGGATCTGGAGCTCGCGGAATGCATCGATATAAAGCTGGTTGAATCCGTCTGCATTGGCATTTGGAGTTCCCGGGCAATACAGCGGGCCGTAGACATTGTTCTCAATAGGCGGTTCCTGGTCACGCCCGATGGGCTCCATGAAAACGCCGTAGATATTCTTGTCAATCTTTCCTATGACACGGTCAGTATTCACAGAAATTGTTGTCTGGGCTGCCGTCAATAAAGGAAGTACCAGACAAATAAAAGAGAGTAATTTTTTCATATAGTGGTTAGTTAGAGTTATTTGTTCAAATATATAAAAAAAAAGCGTCCTGCGATTAATGATCGCGGACGCTTTTTTTTAAATACAGTGACTACCAGCCCGGATTCTGATGGAGGTTAGGGTTAGCCTCTATCTGTGCCTGAGGATAAGGGAAGAACCAGTACTTGTCCTGCCAGCCCTGGCCGGGGCCGTCTATGACATTGACAACCGGATCACCGTTTGCATCGATTGCCATAAGGGTATACAGTTTCTTGCCTTCGTCCTTGAGAACGGTCGGAGCGTCTCCCCAACGGAGAAGGTCGAAGAACCTCTCAGGCTCTGAATAAAGCTCAGCACGGCGCTCGTCCTTGATTGCCTGAAGGGTAAGGGCGGAGATAGGTGCGAGTTCATCCCTCTGGCGAACCTGGTTGAGTGCGTCAAGGCCCTTGCCTGTAGTGTCTCCCAAGAGGAAACGGACTTCAGCATACATAAGGAGAACTTCTGCATAGCGCAGATAGAAACGGTTGGCCTTTGAATACTTCCAGAAACCTGTAACTTGGTAGAAATCAGCCGTCTTGGCAGTTCCACGGATACGCATCCAGCCCTCGTTGTGAGGGATAGCCTTCATGAGAACTTTGTCATAAGGAGTGCCTGTGAGGTCGGCGATCTGCTTGAAGTTCATGATGGATGACCTGTAACGCTTGGTCTCGGTGCTGCCTTCGAAGTTCTCCAGGAACTCAGCGAAGTTCTTGGTGGGGTGATTCCAGAACCAGCCTTTGCCATACCAGTCAGACGGCATTTTGATGGAAGTGTTGTCCCAGCTGTAATAGGTTTCCCTCAGGTCGCTCTGGGATCCACCAGGATGGGAGTCGTTATCTGCGGCACAGTGCTCGAACAGATACTCCTCGCAGAAGTCTGCAGCAGGGGTCTCGAGGATGCTCATGTCGTCGATCAAGCCATAGAGGCCTGAATTTACGACCTGCTCCAGATACTTGTCAGCCTTGCTCAGGTAGGAGTTGTCCTTGAACCTTGTGGCATACCAGAGACATGCCTTGCCTGCATAGGCGAGAGCGGCGTGCTTGGAGATGCGTGCGCCGAAAGCAGCCTGAGTACCCTTGCCTGAAATAGCCGGAAGAGCTGCGATTGCCTCGTCATAGTTCTCGAGGATCCAGTCGATGTGCTCCTTCGGAGGAACCTGTGTAGGATCTGCATTTTCCATATAGCGCTCCTCATCGGTGGTCACGAGTCCCTTCACCAGCGGCGGATTGCCGAACCAGCGGCAAAGCTCGAACATGGCGTAGGCGCGGGCGAACTTGGCCTCTGCCTTCACCCTGTTGATCCTGGCGTCGTTCGACTCCGGAATCTTCTCCAGAATCATATTCGACCTATAGATGATAGAGTAGCTGGTATTGTAAACCGTACCGATACTTGACGCGATGGTAGGAGTCATTGTAAAGGTATCTGCGATATGGAACTCGTTGGCTCCGAACGGGTTGCCGGCGTGATTGTCGTCGCTGATGATGTTCAGCCACATTGCGACGCCGACTCCCTGATAATCGAAGAAATTCTTGTAGATGGCAGCGATGAGTTTCTCGGCATCGTCAGCATTTGCATTCTTGTAGTATTCCTCAGTGTCGTATACGTTCTTCTGAGGGATAGTAAGAGAATCCTGGCAAGATGTTGAGGTCAGAAATAACCCCAATATCATAGCTATAGCAATAATAGACTTTTTCATAACGATAATAATTTGGGATTAATTAGAATGCGATGTTAACACCGAATACAACTTTCTTTGACATAGGATATGAACCCGTGTCAAGGGCCAGACTGTTAATACTGCTGTTGTATCCGTTGGTCTCAGGATCGAGTCCAGGATACTTGGTGAAGACGATCCAGTCGTCAAGTGATACATATGCCCTGAGCTGGGACATCTTTATCCTCCTCAAAATGCTCTGAGGAACAGTGTATCCCAACTGGATCTGCTTAATCTTGAAGAATGAAGCATCGAATACCATGGCATCTGATGCGATATAGAAGGTATCAAGCTTGTTAGGCTTCGGGAAGATGTAGTTGGTCTTTCCCGGGGCCCACGCGTTATCCCAGAAATACTTGAGAGTGTTGGCCTCGCGGAAGTCACCGCGCTGCATGCTGAAGAGCTTTTCTACGCCTTGAGCACCTGTACCGTAGATGGTGAGGTCGAAGTTCTTCCATCCGAGATTGAGGGTTACACCATAGGTGAGGTCAGGAATACCCTTTCCTACATAGTCGCGGTCGTCCTGGGTGATTGATCCGTCAGGGGCTTCACCGTTTGGACCAGGTAAATCCTTGTAGACAGCCTCTCCGGTCTGGGGATTGATGCTATCCATCATATAGGTTCTCAGATACCACAGAGGGTAGCCTTCCTCGAAATAGGTAACGTAGTCGGACTGCCATACTCTTCCACCCTGGACGCGCTCCTTGGATGTGCCTTCGAGTACCTTGTTCTTAAGGGTTGCGCCGTTGATGCTGATGCCGTAGTTGAAGTCGCCGATAGCCTGCTTCCAGCTCAACATGGCCTCGAATCCGGTGTTGAGAACCTTACCAGCGTTGACATACATACTGCTTGCTCCGGTGTGACCGGGAGCGGTGAGGGAGGTGATGAGGTTGTGGGTCCTCTTGTCGTACCAGTCAAACTCGAATGTGAGCTTGTCTCCGAACATGCGGCCCTCGAGACCTATGTCGAACTGATGGGATGTCTCCCATTTGAGTCCCGGATTTGCGAGTCTTGATGAAGGAGAGGCGACATCGTGCCAGGTGGCATCAGTGTTACCGAAGTTGTAACCTCTGGTCGACAGGGACATGGTGGTCGCATACTGGTATGAGCCTACGGAGTTAACGTTACCGTTGATACCCCAGGATGTACGGAGCCTCAGGTTGGAGAGGACGTTCTTGTTCACGCCGCTCATGAACGGTTCGTTGCTGATGTTCCATCCTGCTGAAACTGAAGGGAAGTATCCCCAGCGGTTCTCAGGTGACAGTTTGGAGGTGTCATAAGCATCAGCACGGAAGCTGGCCTGGAGGTTGTACCTGCGGTCATAGGACCAGCCGATACGGCCGTAGTATGACATGTTGGCGCTTTCGCCAGGCTGTCCGCTCACTGACAACTGAGAGTTGTTCTTTAACTGTGAGAGCCAACGGAAATTGGGGGCTGTATCACTGAGCTCTGTACCGCTTCCACTGATGTTGTTGGAATAACTGTGCTCATAGGACATACCTGCCATCAACGTGAAGTTGTTCTTGCCGATGTCGAAGGTATAGTTGGCGAAGTTCTCCCACTGGTAGAACAGGTTGTCGTTGATGGAACCGCTGAGACCCAGGTCGTTGTTTACGAGCGGTGTGATGTAGAGCTCGTAGTTGAAGGTCTGGGAGTTGCTGTATCCTGAACGGAATCCCAGACGGGATGTTATGGTCAGGCCCTTGATGGGGGTGAAGTTCGCATAAGCAGTACCTCTGATGTTGAATCCGTTACTTCCAGAATCAGCCTTGTCACGCTGGAAAATAGGATGGTAGATCAGGGAGTTGCTGCTGAATGCGGAGATACCGTAGATGTAGCCGTCAGGATCCCTCATGAGGTCAAGACCCTGGTCAACCATCGTCTGCACTCTTGCAGGGAGGGCTCCGGTGTAGGTCCAAGGAGTGATAGGGTCCAGCATGATGATGGATCCGATCATGGAAGCTCCGGTGCTGACAGCCTCGGATACGCTCTTGCTCTGGCTCTTCTCGATGGAGACGTTGGCGCCGACGGTCATCCAGCGCTTGATCTTGTACTCGGCGTTGATCTGGCCGGTGAGCCTCTTCTGGATATCCTTGTCGCCTACTACGATACCGTTGTTGTCAAGATAGGTGAGGGAGGCGTAAAGGTTGCCGTTCTCGTTTCCACCCTGGAATCCTACGGTGTGACGCTGCATCAGACCTTTCTCGAATGAGAGAGCCGGCCAGTTGGTATCGGTGACGCCGTCGTACTCCATGCTCTCAGGAGTCATGGTAGGGTCGAGGGTGTTCTGATACTGAAGGTATTCCTTGGCGCTGAGCATTGCAGGAAGGTGATGGATCTTCTGTGAGGTGTACTGGTAGTTGTAGAAGATACGGCCGTTGGCGCCGGCGCTCTTGCCGCTCTTGGTGGTGATGAGGATTACACCGTTTCCTGCCTCGATTCCGTAGATGGCTGCCGATGCAGCATCCTTCAGGATTTCCATGGACTCGATGTTGTCAGGATCAAGGTAGCTCATCGACCTTACCTTGAGGCCGTCCACGATGATAAGCGGAGAGTTCTTAGAGTTGGATGAGTATCCACGGATCTGGATCTGGGACTCAGCGCCAGGTGCGCCTGTGGCGTTCACGATCTGTACGCCGGCAGCCTTTCCCTGAAGGGCCTGGGCTGCATTGGTGATGGCGCGGTTCTCGAGAGCGTCGCTCTTCACTGATGCGATTGCTCCGGTGATGTCGCTCTTGCGCTGCACACCGTAACCGATGACCACTGTTTCCTCCAAGAATTCGGAGTCTTCAGCCAACACTACGTTGAAGACACTCTGGTTTCCTACGGGAATAACCTGTGTCTCATATCCTATGAAAGATACGCTGATTGAGGAACCTGCTGGAACGCTCAGGGTGAACTTTCCGTCGATGTCTGTGATGGTGCCGACATTGTTCTGTCCTACAACCATTACAGACGCTCCGATTACGGGAACATTCTGATTGTCCACTACGGTTCCGCTGATAGAACGGGTCTGCGCAAAAGCGCTGCTTGAGCTCAGACCAGCCAGAACTAAGATCGCAAAGATCTTAATTGACTTTAGGAATGAGTTTCCTTTCATAAGTGGTTAAATTAAGATTAAAAAGATGTATTATGGTTGTTAAAAATTAAGTATTCACATTTCAAAAATAACGAAAATTTTGAGAACTAAAACGATTTTTTAATAAAAATCTTATAATAGATTTTAAAGTGAAAGGAAAAGTGGTCTAAAAAGTAAAGAAAAACCGGCCACTTAATGGCCGGTTTGTAAAGAATATGTTTGCAATATCAGACTTTTCTCCTATCTGCGGTTTGCAGCCTGATATTCCCTGTCCATAGGAAGGTTGGAGAAAGTTGGCGTCGCAACTGCCGGCGGATCGTATCCGTCAGGATAGCCGAACACTGTGAAGTCAATGATTCCAAGGGGAGCGGTCTTGGGCCAGTCTGTCACCGTGAGTCTCACG
>JAGCVB010000049.1 GCA_017962585.1 Bacteroidales bacterium | reverse complement strand
GATGCCGTCTGACCTGGAGACTTACTGGAAGCCTGAAGATTAGGTAAAACGATTTATTAAAATATTTTTTAAATTTTTTATTGTTTTTCCGTTTTCTAATCCTATATTAGCACAAGAAAACAATACAAATGACTGCCAACGTCCATATTTTTGGTATTCTCAATCAGCAGAATAATAACGTTAAATCCTGTCTTGCCGGCCGGATAGGGTAGTCTTTTGTCAGATATATATGAAGACCGGTTCTCCAAAAGAGCCGGTCTTCTTTTTTTGTGCCTTTCCCAAAAGGTTTTGTAAAACTTAAAAACAGATTCATTATGAAAAGGATTGAAGCCATCATCCGCAGGACAAGGTTCGAGGATGTGAAGGAGGCCCTGCTCCAGTCAGACATCAACTGGTTTGAGTATCACAGCGTACACGGAATCGGCCAGAGCCGACAGGAAAGGATTTACCGTGGTGTCCAGTACTCAACCGACGTAATCGAACGCATCGCCCTTACCATCATATGCCGCGATATGTTTGTGGAACCGACAATCGAGGTTCTCCTGCGCGAGGCCCATACGGGCGAGGTCGGAGACGGGCGCATCTTTGTGAGCGATGTGATAGACACCTGGTCCATCAGGACAGGAGAACACGGAGACACCGTACTTAGGGACAGGAAATAACAACTTTAAAATGAATGTATTATGAACGATTTAGCTATATCTCTGGATACTGTATGGATGCTGCTTGCAGCAATGTTGGTCTTTTGGATGCAACCCGGATTCGCTCTGTGCGAGGCGGGATTCACCCAGGGTAAGAACACTGTTAACATCCTGATGAAGAACTTCGTGGACTTTATGCTGGGGTCCCTGCTGTTTTTCTTTGTAGGCTTCGGCTTTATGTTCGGAAGTGACGGCGCCGGTTTTATTGGCGCACCCAACTGGGGTGACCTTTCCTTCTATAAGGGAGATCTGCCGGTAGAAGGATTCCTGATCTTTCAGACGGTATTCTGTGCCACTTCGGCTACCATTGTAAGCGGTGCCATGGCAGAGAGGACAAAGTTCTCTATGTATATGATTTACAGCGCTTTCATATCTCTTATCATTTACCCGGTGGAGGGTCATTGGACTTGGGGAGGCGGCTGGCTGGCAGACCTGGGTTTCCACGATTTCGCAGGCAGCGCTATCGTCCATAGCGTAGGAGGAGTGCTGGCTTTGATTGGCGCCATCGCCCTTGGCCCGCGTCGCGGCAAATACGGAAAAGACGGAAAGAGCCGCGCTATTCCGGGACACAGCCTGTCCCTGGCAGCGCTGGGCGTGTTCATCCTCTGGCTCGGATGGTTCGGCTTCAACCCGGGCAGCCAGTTGGCAGCGAGCGGAGAAGTCAACCGCCTTGCCATCTCACACGTCTTCCTCACCACCAACCTCGCCGCAGCGGCAGGCGGAGCTGCAACTCTGTTCCTCACCTGGATAAAGTACGGAAAACCATCGCTTTCAATGATGCTCAACGGCGTGCTGGCAGGTCTGGTAGGAATTACGGCCGGATGTGACCTCGTTTCCCCTTGGGGGGCTGTGATCATAGGCACTATCTGCGGAATCGTCCTTGTTTTCGCCATTGAATTCTTTGACCACAAACTGCACATTGATGACCCTGTGGGCGCTTCTTCCGTTCACGGTGTATGCGGCATCCTGGGCACGCTGATGACGGGACTGCTTGCTACTGACGGAGGCCTTTTCTATGGTGGAGGATGGCATCTCCTGGGAATTCAGAGCCTTGGCATCCTGGTGATTGACTGCTGGGCAGCCGTCTGCGGATTCCTGCTATTCTTCGGTATTAAGAAATTCGCCGGACTCCGCGTGGAAGCACGCGTCGAAGACGAAGGCCTGGACATCTACGAACACGGTGAAAGCTGCTACAACTGATTATGAAAACATTTATTCTTTCTTCTCTGCTCCTTATAGTGCCCTTGACAGTTGGTGCACAGAATAAAATAGAAACAACCCTGGGAACTGACCTTGTCAGTCAATATGTCTGGAGAGGCCAGGACCTGGGAGGGGTTTCGGTACAGCCTGCACTAGGAATCAACTACAAGGGGCTAAGTCTTTCTGCGTGGGGGTCGGTCGGACTGGCCAACCCCTCAGATACCAGGGAATTGGATCTCACCTTGGCGTATGAGGCCGGTGGTTTCAATATAGGTATAACAGATTATTGGTTCAATTCGGGACTGGATCCTCAGAACCGTTACTTCGCTTATGCCGCGGACTGTACCAACCACGTTTTCGAGGCATCAATAGGTTATGATTTCGGATTCGCTTCACTGCAGTGGTTTACCAATTTCGCAGGGAACGACAGCCTGAACGATGCAGGAAAGCCATCCTACAGCAGTTACGTCGAGGCTAACCTTCCATTCTCACTCGGAGGCGTGGACTGGACGGCAACAGTGGGTGCCGTACCCTTCGCCACGGACTTTTACGGAGTTGACTGCTTCGCCTTCATAAACCTGGCGCTTACTGTCTCAAAGGACATCCAGGTTACCGATTCGTTCTCAATTCCTGTTTTTGCTCAGTTGGCAGCAAATCCATACGCTAAAAATGTTTATCTTGTGTTTGGAATCACACTGGAACCGTAATCAGGAATGATCGAGTCTAGAGACAGTTTTGATGAGTTGCACGAGGAGTGCGGCGTAGTTGGAATCTACGGTGTGGATGGCGCCTCCCGCCACGCTTTCGTGGCGCTGGAGGCCATCCAGCACCGCGGCCAGCAGGCTTGCGGAATGGCTGTCTGCGGTTCTGACCGCAGACTCCGGATCCGCAAGGGCGCCGGCCTGGTCAAGGACGTATTCCCCGACGATTCCTTCTCCCAACTCCTTGGCGACTCCTGCATAGGCCACGTCCGCTACCCCACCACCGCCGTGGGCGGAAGGGAGAATATCCAGCCTTTCAGCACCACCTGCAACGCGGGCACATTCGCCTACGCCCACAACGGCAACATTGTGAATGCAGACCACATCAAGTCCAGTCTCGAAGACATCGGGCATCTGTTCCAATCCACCTCTGACAGCGAACTCTTCGCCCACCTCATAGGAATGAGAGCCAGGGACGAAGGCTGGGCGCAAAGCATAATGTCTGCCGCCAACCAGCTGGACGGGGCTTTCTCCACAGTAATCCTGGCCGAAGGCGTCCTTTACGCCTGCCGCGACAAGTACGGCTTCCGGCCCCTTTCCATAGGGCGGCTGGAAGGCGGCTACGTCGTAGCCAGCGAAACCTGCGCCCTGAACGCGATCGGAGCTGAATTCCTGCGCGACATAGACCCGGGAGAACTGGTAGCCATAGGCCCTGACGGGATTAAAAGCTACCGTCACTCGCAGCACCCGGGAAGGTATATGTGTGCGATGGAATTCATCTACTTCGCCCGCCCTGACAGCGACATAGAGGGCTGCAACGTCCACGAGTTCCGCAAGCGGACTGGCAGGCTCCTCTTTGAGGAACACCCCGTCCCCGCGGACATTGTGGTGGGCGTCCCCGACTCCAGCCTCAGCGCCGCCATGGGCTATTCGGAGGCCTCCCGCATCCCCTTAGAAAGAGGGCTGCTTAAGAACATCTACGTGGCCCGAACCTTCATCCAGCCCTCCCAGTCAATGCGCGACCTGGGCGTCCGGATGAAGATGTCCCCCATCCGCAGCGTGGTAGAAGGCAAATCCATAGCCCTGATTGACGATTCCATAGTCCGCGGGACCACGTCCAGGCAGATTGTCAGGCTGCTGCGCGACGCCGGAGCCCGGGAGGTGCACATGCTCATCGCCAGCCCCAAATACGCCTGGCCTTGCTTCTACGGAATAGACACCGGCACCAGCGACCAGCTGATAGGCGCCGATCACAACGTGGAGGAAATCTGCGAATACATTGGCGCAGACTCCCTCCACTATCTGTCAGAGCAGGCGCTGCTGAAGGCGTCCTGCCGGACCACCCTCTGCACCGCCTGCTTCACCGGGAATTATCCTACAGCCCTATACGGGCCAGAATAGTAAATTAAGACTTGAACCTGGTCTTCCACTGGCTCCAGGGAACCTTGTAGCCTTTGGGCTTCTGCTCCTTGATGTATTCGTGAACCAGAGGGATCATCTCCACTTTCTCCTTTGACAGAGGTATCTTCCATTCAGCCTCGTCCTCTTTCATACCGTCGTAGAGCTGGAAGTTGCCGCCCAGCATGAAATGACGGTAGACTACGTCCTTGACGGGCACGTCGGTATTACGCATGAAGTCATAGAATACCAGGAACATATTGGTCCTGCCCATACCGGCCTGGCAGTGAATGTGGAGCCAGGTGTCTTCCGGCATATCCTTCACGAATGAGACGAAGGAGTCTATACTGCGTGGGTCTGCAAAGCAGTGGTCCAGGACGGTCAGGCGCAGATAGCCAACCCCCTTCCTTGCGCATAGTTCCTCTTCGGTCTCTGCGGATGTAACCAGCATCTTGGTGGTTCGTCCGCCGCGGCTGGTGCCGCCGGTCTCAATTTCCTTGCCTACAAGGCCGTGGATAATCTGTTTCTCATTCTCTACAATCTGCTCGTGGGTCAATCCCATATTGTCCCAGTTCTCCTGGCCGTATAATGACAAGTGGTCTCCGTTCAGGAGGCCGTGGGTCTCACTCCTGAGGTCGACTATGGTGATGGGACCGCTGTGGAGCTTGCGGATTTCCGCCACAAGGGCGTCAAGTTCCTTGGCGCTGAAGTCCGAGCTGGCGCTGACCTTCAAGTCTGCCAGGCCCTTTGTGGATGGCTGGAATGTGGGATCATAGCCGGAAACGGCGCTGCGCACCCTCAACTCGCTCTGGCAAGTACGGAAGCTGCTGGGCAGGGCTTCCCTGTCTCTGCGCTCTGCACGCCAGATGTAGGCGTCATATTCTTTCTGCTGGGCAGGGGAAAACATTTCCCTTTCTTCAGCAGCCCTGAGGTAAGTGTAATGCTTATAACTGCAAGATGCAACTGCCAGAATGGCAAGCGTCAATAAAAGGACAATTCTTTTCTTCATATTGTAAATATATGATTTATTTTGTTATATTTGTGGGAAATTTCTAACTTTTACCACGAAATGCAAGAAAATGACGGAAAATACATCTTCGGAGTAGTGAAGGTGGGCGACAAGGGGCAGATCGTTATCCCCAAGGACGCCAGAAAGATATACAACATCCAGACTGGAGACACCCTGATGATGCTCGGGGACCAGAAAGGAATAGCCTTGTTGAAGACTGAAGTATTTCAGAGCATCATTGACCAAGCTATGGAAGGACTTACAAAATGAGAAAGCATTGGATTGACAACCTGCGCTGGGTGACTGTTCTCCTGGTGCTGTTCTACCACGTAATCTATTTCTACAACAACAAAGGCGTATTCGGCGGCATAGGAGGGTTTGGCGACGGACCTCAGTATCAGGATGTTATAATGTACATCCTGTATCCGTGGTTTATGCCCATCCTGTTCATCCTTGCGGGCATCAGCGCGCGCTATGCACTGGAAAAGCACAGCACAAAAGAATGGTTCAAGGCCCGCACTCGCAAACTGCTGGTTCCGGGAACCATCGGTCTCTTCGTATTCCACTGGATGGTGGGATACTTCAACACGGTAGTTGCCTCTAGGGAAGGCGTGTTCGACGGCGTTCCTGGCGTAGTAAAGTATTTCATCATGGCATTCAGCGGAATAGGCCCTCTCTGGTTTGTCCAGGTACTCTGGCTGCTATGCCTAGTGCTTCTGTTGGTACGTGTCCTGGACAAGAATGACAAGTTCTGGAACTGGTGTGGTAAAGCCGGCATTGTTCCCATAATTCTGATGGGCATCCTTTTCTGGGCAGGTGAGCAGACACTGATAAGGAACCCCCGCCCTGAATCCTTGGACGGCCTGCTTAACCTGTACAAGCCTCTATTCTACCTGATCCCCTTCCTGATGGGATACTTTGTATTCTCCCATGACGAGGTCCAGGAAAAACTCTCAAAAGTCTGGGCACCGCTCCTGATATGTGCAGCCATATCCGGTATCATACTGATAGCCACAACCTTCGGCCAGGACAATACCTCCCCGGAGTATCTTGGAAGCCCTCTCAACTGCCTCTACGGCTGGCTGATGTGCCTGGCGATGATGGCGTGGTTCAAAGCCAAATTCGACTATACAGGCAAGTTCGCGGGCTATATGACAAAGTCCAGTTTCGGCATCTACATCGTCCACTATCTGGTAATTGCCGCCGTAGGTTACACATTGAAGGTCCATACCAACCTGCCTCCTGCGGCAATGTACGCCATACTGACCGTGGCGGTATTCACACTCTCTCCCCTGCTGTACGAGACTATCCGCAGAATTCCAGTAGTTAAATGGTGCGTATTAGGAGAATAATAAAAAAATGTTTATATTTGCGCCACCAATCTGGATGTGGCGCAGTTGGTAGCGCACCTGGTTAGGGACCAGGAGGTCGCTCGTTCAAGTCGAGTCATCCAGACATTTCAAGCACTTACGGCAACGTGAGTGCTTTTTTTGAAATATGATTAGAACTCCACCCTCCAGCTGAAATTGGGCAGGATCGGCAGCAGAGCTATCTCCTTCCAGGACTCGGTCCTGGTGTCAAAGTACAGCATAAACGGATTGAAGTGGTTGGTGACGTTGCATACGCCCACGTTCACGATAT
>JAGCVB010000048.1 GCA_017962585.1 Bacteroidales bacterium | reverse complement strand
TTGAGGGCGGAGAAATTGAAAGCACCGGTAAGGACCGCCACGCAGGCGATGGCTATCACTATGAAGCCGATCCATACGGCCAGCCAGTCTTCCGTGCTGAAGAGTTTAGATTTAGATTTTTCCATATTACATAGATTTGATCTTGGTCGAAATTTGAGCGCAGAGGCCCGGGAAGAACCTCTTTATATACACCATTATAAGTTCTTTGCGGCCTACGAGCACTTCGCGGCGGCCTTTGTCTATGGCGCGCACGATCTTTCGTGCGGCGGCATCCACGCCCAGGCCACCGGCCTGACCCGGATCCATCTTGCCGTGGGCCTTCCCGCCCTTGTCAAGCGCATACAGGGAAATGTTGGTGCGTACGCGCCCCGGGCAGACCAGGGTAACCACTATGCCGCGCGAGCAGTATTCCGCCCGGAGGGTTTCGAAGAACCCGTAAAGGGCGTGCTTGGACGAGCTGTAGGCACAGCGCAGCGGGAAGCCGAAGCGCCCTGCGATGGAGGTGGTGGCGGCAATGTGCCCGCCGCCGGCTTCCAGCATAAGCGGCAGCACGGCCTTGGCCATAGCCACTGGTGCAAAGTAATTGATTTCCATTATTTTACGCACCATTTCCATAGAAGTGTCCTCTACCGTGGTACGTTGGCTGATGCCCGCGTTGCAGTACATCACGTCCAGGCCGCCGAAGGCCTCCCAAGCCTGCCTTGCGAGATCTGCGATTCCTGCGGAATCCTGCAGGTCGAAAGGCAGCGCCAGAGCGCCGGCGGCGCCCAGCGACAGGCACTTGGCAACCACTTCGTCCAACCTTTCTTTCTCGTTGGAAGTGACCACCACGCTGTCACCGCGCTTTGCGTAGAGGTATGCGCAGGCTTCTCCCATTCCGGAAGAAGCTCCGGTAATCCACACTTTCATTTAAAACAGCGCCTTTACTTTCTTTACGACGGTCTCGGCGTCCGTGTCGGGCTCCAGGACAAGGTCCGGCTGCTTTACTACGAAGCCTTTGCTGATTGCTCCCAGGGTACCGCCTCCGGTACAGTTGAGCATAATGTATTCGTCCTTGCGGACTTTCCCCTCTTTGACTGCCTTTGCCAATGCGCTTACGGCTACGCAGGATGCGGGAAGCAGGTCGTAACCTTCCAGGTTGCGGAACTGCAGCATCCAGAACATAATGTCGTTGTTGTCGGCCAGGTAGAAGTCTCCGCCGCTCTCCTTGAGAGTGTCAAACACGCCTCCTGCAAGGCTGTAGGGGGGTTTCCTGTTGGAAAGAACCTTGGCTATTATTATCTCGGCCTGATGGCGTCCCTCGGCGGGATCCAGGTCCACCAGCTGCCTCGAGCCCTGCTTCCAGGAGTCGTACATCAGGGTGAAGGGAGCGTTCTGCGCCACGTAAACCCTCATCTTGTTCTCGCCGAAGCGGCCGTCTGCCGCAAGGCGCTGCGCGTTTTCCCAGGCGGCGATGGCTCCGGTTCCGGAGCCCACGGCCTGGAAATACGCGTCCGGGATGCGGCCCACCTTCTCGGCGAAGCTGAGGATGGTGGTGCCCATACCGTCGCGCCTGGCCACGTTCTTGGCGCCGCCTTCAAGGAAGAAGGCGGGGTCGGTGGCCAGCTTCTCGCCCAGGGCTATGGCGTCGTAATAGTCGCAGCCGTGAGGCACGGCTATGAGTTTCACGCACTTGTCAAGCGGTTTGCGGAACCACAGGTCGTGGCAGCTGTCCAGGGGGACGCAGATTACTACGGGGATGTTGTTGTCGGAGCAGACCTGGGCGAAAGCCCTTGCGGTGTTGCCCGCGGACTGCACTATCAGGGTACGCTTCTCTCTCTTGTCCATTCGGGCAAGGACGCTGTATGCCTCGGTTTCCTTGAAGGAGCAGGTCTTCATCTTGGCCCCGATCTTGGGGTTCCAGCCGGAGAAGGTTATGTATAGGTTTTCCAGTCCCAGATACTTTGCAAGCCCTTTGGACCTGTAGGTCACAGGCGCGCAGGAATGCTTGAGAGTACGCTTGATGGGCATCCAGTTGGCGTAGCGGTATATTCCGTCAAGTTCTTTGCGGACTGTGAATTCACGATGTTCGTACACTGCCCTCACCAATGAAGGCTCGGGGCTTTGGGGGTCTGCCATCGACCATCCGTCGTCGTCGAAGAAACGTCCGGTGGCTACGTTTACCAGACCGTAGGTTGTAGGTTCGAATCTCATAGTCTATCTGATTAGGGCCATATCCGGTATTTCTTTGTCATATTCGCCGCGAGCGAGTCTCTCCTTTATGTCACGGAAGGCATTCAGCGTGTACTCGACATCTTCCATACTGTGAGCGGCTGTAGGGATTATCCTGAAAATGAGCATTCCCGGAGGGATGACCGGATATGTTACAATGGAGCAGAATATGTGGTACCTCTCCCTGAGGTCCACCGCGATGTTGCTGGCCTGGTTGATTCCGCAAGCCAGGTGGACGGGGGTCACGCAGGCCTCTGCGGGGCCAATCTCGTATCCCAGGGCGCGGAAGCCTTCCTGCAGGCTGCGGGTGATCTTCCACAGCTGCGCGCGACGCTCGTCGCCCTCGGGGCTGTCGATAATCTGGAGACGCTTGATGCATCCCTCGACAATGGGCATAGGCAGGGCCTTGGCGTACATCTGCGAGCGCATATTGTAGCGCAGGTAGGTGATGATTTCCTTCTTTGAAGCGACGAAGCCGCCGATGGTGGCCATCGACTTGGCGTAGGCGCCTATGTAGAGGTCGACGCCGTCCATAACGCCGAAGTGCTCCGACGTGCCCCTTCCGTGAGGACCCATCACGCCGAATCCGTGCGCATCGTCAATCATAAAGCGGAAGTTGTACTTCTGCTTCAGCGCCACTATCTGGTCCAGGATGCCCAGGGCTCCAGTCATACCGAAGACTCCCTCGGTGATTACCAGCACGCCGCCGCCGCTTTCTTCAGCAACCTTGCAGGCGCGCGCCAGCACCTTCTCGCAGTCCACGATATTGTTGTGGCGGAATTTATATTTCTCGCCTATATGCAGGCGGATGCCGTCCAGCAGGCAGGCGTGGCACTCGGCGTCGTACACCACCACGTCGTGGCGGCTCAGAAGCGCGTCGATGGTGGAGACTATGCCCTGGTAGCCAAAGTTGTACAGGAAGGCAGCCTCCTTGCACTCGAAGTCTGCGAGCATACGCTCGAATTTCTCGTGCAGGGCGGTGTGCCCCGTGAGCATACGGCTGCCCATAGGGTAAGCCATGCCCCAGCGGGCTGCTCCTTCGGCGTCGGCCTTGCGGACTTCAGGATGATTTGCGAGTCCGAGGTAATTGTTCAGGCTCCAGCACAGCACGTCCTGGCCGTTGAATTTCATATGGGGACCGAGTTCCCCCTCAAGTTTAGGAAAGGCGAAATAGCCGTCGGCCTTTTCCCGGTACTGGCCGATGGGGCCGCCGGTAGACGCCATGATTTTGTCGAAAATGTCTCTATACATATATGTCTATTTGATTTTTTCTCTTGAAACCAGGCCCATAAGACGGAATAGGAACTTTGGAAGCGGCTTTGCAGGGTCCCGCTTTGAGAGGTCTATGAACCATCCCAGTTTCTTGACCACCGGTATCTTCTGGGTCTCAACGAATTCTATCAGGGTTCCGTCCGGGTCTTCTATGTAGGTGAAGCGGCCTGCGGCGTCGCCCATATTGAATTCCTGGCCCTCAGGGCAACTGTCCACGGTGAAGGGGTGCCCGTGGGCGGCGCAGTGCAGCCCCAGGGCGTCCGTTCCGGTAACGTCGAAGCAGATCTGGATGAATCCGGGGTCTCCCCACTGGCGGCCTTCGAATATCTTGCGAGGCGTGTGGTCCAGCGCCTGCACCAGTTCTATGGAGTTCTTTCCCATAAGGCCGGCGAAGGCGCCCTTGCCCTGACCCGAAGAGGTCAGGCGCACGCGGCGGTAGCGCTCGGTGCAGGACGGGAGGATGTTCCAGTCGTCAAAAACTCCCTCGCAGTCGTATTCCAGCCTGTCGTAGCCGAGTACGTCCTTGTAGAAAAGGATGGAGGCGGCCATGTCGGTCACGCCCACCAGGGCGCCGGCTATGCCGCCGTTGAACCGGGTCTGCTTTATGTACACTTCAGGATCCTGCACTACCTGGAAGCAGTTGCCGTACAGGTCTTTCACATAGAAGCAGGGGGTGCCGTCAGGCTGGGTGGAAATGTCTCCCACCTGGTCCCATTTCTGCCTTATTATGCTGTGGAAGGCCTCCACGTCGTCGCTTTTGATCTTGGCGGCGAATACTCCCAGATCTCCCACTGAAACCTGGAAATCTGCAGGAACGGGCTTCCTTTGCGAATACTGCCATATCTCAAGGCCTCCGCCGCCCTGGAGGTTGACTGCAATGCAGGCGTGACGCTTCTGGGGCTGTCCGCCGGTGTATGGCAGCATCCTTTCTGCTACTGTATCATCTTCGAGGATTTTGATGTCCATTCCGAACATCTCTATGAACCAGTTCCAGGATTTGCGGAAATCTACGGTACCGACACCTATCTGCTGAATTCCTGAAATGAAGTATTTGTCCATGCCGTGGTACTTTATTAGAAACAAATATAACAAGGATTTTTGTATCTTGCGACTCATTAACAGGTTAGTTATGAAAAGACTTGCACTATTTTTAGGTTTTACGGCCGTTTTATCGGGCGCGGCCATCTCTCTCAAAGCGCAGAACAAGCCCCTTGACCACAGTGTGTACGACGGCTGGCAGTCGGTGACGGCAGTCAAGATTTCCGCCGACGGAAAACTGCTCAGCTATGAAGTCGTACCACAGGAAGGAGACGGAACCCTGTTCGTGAAGAACCTGGGCACAGGCGCCCAGTTGGCAGTAGAACGCGGTACAGGTCTGAAATGGGCCAATGACGCAAGCTGGGCGGTATTCACCGTCAAGGCTCCGTTCGACTCCACACGCCAGGCCAAGATCGACAAGAAAGACAAGGACGCCCAGCCCAAGGACAGTCTTGCGAAAGTAGACCTTCGCACTCTCAAGTGGGAGATGATAGGTGAATCAGGCAGCACTGCAATGGGATTCGACGCTGCTCCGTACATATTTGCCGCGCAGGACGTCAAAGGGCGCAAGTCCAAGAAACTCCTCGTAATCAATACCGCCACCGGTGCGGTAGATTCCATATCCAACGTTTCTTCCTTCGAAGCCTCCAAGTCCGGAATGCGCCTGGTGGCCGCCCTGGCCAAGGAGGACGCCGATTCGCTGTCGCGCAGCGCAGTGGTGCTGTATGACTACACCACCGGAGCTAAGGACACTCTTTCCAGCGGCAAGAAGGATTACGCCAACCTCCGTTTCAGCGAGAACGGCGACAAGATAGTGTTCACGGCTACCGACCAGGAAGAGAAGACCGACGGTACTCCCAGCCACGCAGTATGGCTGGCTGAAGCTATAACTCAGCCGCCGATCTCCAGACGCGCTGTCCCCATCGTGGTCTGGAAGATTGAAGAGATACTGCCGGCAAACTGCGCCGACGTGCCTGAAGGCTGGGTCGTAGGCGCTGCGTCCAGGCCGGCTTTCTCCAATGACGCCAGCCGCCTGGTGCTCACCCTGTCGGAGTATTTCCCCGCAAAAGATACCACGGTATATGAATTCGAGGCCGCCCAATTGGACATCTGGGTATGGGATAAACAGACCGTTCCTCCTATGGACAAGGTTGGCCGCCAGCGCAACCGCACCGCGGTCATCAACCTGGACCAGCCCGGCAGGCTGATTCCAGTGTCCAACAACCCCTCGGACAGGATCACTTTCTTTGACGGAGCCAACGCTCCCTACGCCCTTTCTTCGGACTCCGATTCCTACGTCATCGACAATATGTGGGCTTCTGACAGCAGGTCGGACATCTCCCTGGTGAACCTGCGCGACGGCAGCCGCAAGCTCCTCCTCAAAGAATCCGAGGGCTACGCCATCCCGTCGCCTTACGGCAAATACCTGGCACTGTTCAACCCCGCCGACGGCAACTGGTACTGTATGGACCTTGCCTCCGGGACCCAGGTGAACCTCACCGGAAACACCGGAGTGAACTTCTGGGACGAGGAGGACGACCACCCCACCACGGGGTACGTGCCGATAGGCACCCCGTCCTGGGTGGGAACCGACGAGGCCCTGCTGCTGGCAGACCTCTACGATGTCTGGAAATTCTCTCCTGACGGAAAGCAGGCTCTCAACCTTACCCGCGGCGCAGGCCGCAGGGACAAGGTTCAGTACCGCGTGACCAGCCTCGACGGACGCACCAATCCTTTCCTGTATCAGCTGATAAAGACCCAGCCCGCAAAGGGGTTGCTTCGCCTCATCTCATTCGACACCCAGACAAAGCGCAACGGCTTTGCTTCGGTGGATATCGTGCGCGGAGGAGAGCCTCAGGGCTTCCTGGCAGAGAAATCCTTCACCACCGTCACAAAGGCTGACGACGCCAATGTGATCGCCTTCCTGAAGGGAGACTTCCGCAACCCTATGGACCTGTACGTAACCCGCGACCTGTGGGCTACCGATACCAAGATAACTTCCATCAACCCCCAGCAGGCGCAGTACCGCTGGGGCGACGTACAGCTGGTTCACTGGAACGCCTATGACGGCACACCGCTGGACGGCCTCCTCTACACGCCCGACGGCGTAGGCCCCGGCGACAAATACCCTATGATGATATACTTCTACGAGAAGAACTCGGAGACTATGTACGACTACAAAGCCCCCGCTCCCAGCCGCTCCATCATAAACATAGCATTCTATGTAAGCCGCGGCTACGTAGTCTTTGTCCCGGACATCGTCTACGTGGACGGCCATCCGGGAGAGAGCGCCTTCAACTGCGTCTGCTCCGGAGCCGAGTCAATGTGCCGCCAGTTCAGCTACATAGACAAGAGCAAGATGGCCATTCAGGGTCAGAGCTGGGGCGGATACCAGACCGCATACCTGATTACCCGCACCAATATGTTCGCCGCGGCGGGCGCAGGAGCTCCCGTAGGCAATATGACCAGCGCGTACGGCGGAATCCGCTGGGAATCCGGAATGAGCCGCATAGGCCAGTACGAGCACGGCCAGAGCCGAATCGGCTCCACGCTGTGGGAAGACGGCGGCCTTGAACTCTACATCGAGAACTCACCTGTCTTCCACACTCCGTTCGTCAATACTCCGGTGCTCATTATGCACAACGATGCCGACGGCGCCGTGCCTTGGTACCAGGGCATCGAGTTCTTCATGAACCTGCGCCGCCTGGGCAAGCCGGCCTGGCTGCTGGAGTACAACAACGAGGCGCACAACCTGACGGAGCGCCGCAACACCAAGGACCTCTCCATACGCCTGCAGCAGTTCTTCGACCACTACCTGCAGGGCGCCCCGGAGCCCGTCTGGATGCAAAGCGGCATCCCCTACGCCCGCAAAGGCAATTATTTCGCAACCGAATACGCAGAATAGGATATGAAAAAGATAATAGTATTGATAGCTGCCCTGGGGCTCGCTCTTGGCGCAGGGGCTCAGGATAAAGTGACGAGGACGGTTCTGGAACTGGGACGCACCGACAACCGCACTATGGAGCACGCCTCCTATATCGCCCGCAACATAGGCGGACGCCTCGTGGGCACGCATATGCTCCACCACGCCGAGGACTGGGTAGCGGAGCAGTTCCGCTCCTGGGGCCTGGAAGTCACCCTACAGGAGGCGGTCACCATCAACGTGGGCTTCGACCGCGGCCCCTGGTTCGGCCGTATGCTTTCAGAAGACGGCATGACCCTTCACTTCGGCACCCCCGCATATACGGCCGGGACCCGCGGGCCGCAGAAAGGCCGCGTGGTGCTGGAGCCAAAGGACCAGCAGCAGTTCGACAGGGTGAAAGGCGCGCTCAAGGGAGCCTGGGTGCTGCTGGAGACCGGCGCCACCAGCGGACTGGCCATTGACGCAAGCGCCAAGGCCGATTCCACCCGCACCGCGCAGCTCGCCGCAGGCGAAGACGCCGTAGTGCCTATGTACCGCCAGATGGTGGACGCCGGCGTGCTGGGATTCATCCGCCCCTCCAAACTTCCCATGCAGGTGCTGTATAACAGAGCAACCTGCTTTGACCTAACTATGGACAACCTCCCTACTGCGTGCGACATCCTGCTGGACGAGCACCAGTTCGAAATCATAAAGCAGAAAGTGGTGGACCGCCAGGACTTCCTGCTGGAATTCGACATCCGCAACCACTTCTTCCCGGGGCCTATGAAGTACCATAACATCTTGGCTGTCATCCGCGGCACCAAGTATCCTGACGAATACGTGATGATGGGCAGCCACCTGGACGCCTACGACATTGCAACCGGCTCAACTGACGACGGCCAGGGTGTCTGCGTCACAATGGAAGCAGCCCGCCTGCTGGCCGCAGCCGGCGCCAAACCAGAAAGGTCCATAATGTTCTGCATTTGGACAGCCGAAGAGTACGGCCTCCTGGGCTCCAAGTACTTCGTGGAGAACAAGACCGTCCCCTGGAACAAGATATCCAACTATTTCAATCGCGATGGAGGGCCTCTGGCGGCAGTTTCCGTCACCGTCCCTCCCGCAATGTACGACGACTTCGTAAAGGCCTGCAAGCCCCTGGAAAACTACAACCCTGACATCCCCTTCAGCGTAATCAAGCGCGAAGGCGAGCCCCAGGAGCGTCCCACCAGCGCAGGCGGCTCGGACCACGCATACTTTGCTATGAACGGCATTCCGGCTATTTCTTTCAGGGAAAGCGACATCTTCGGTTACGACTTCAACTACCGCGACATCTGGCATACCGAGGACGACCTCTATGACCACCTCATCCCCGAGTATATGGAGCACTCGGCCGTCGTGCAGGCAGTTACCGCCTACGGCCTCGCAAACCTCAACCATCTCCTCTCACGAGACGGTCTTTATAAAGAGTAAAATAATGTTTATATTTGAAGGATAAATCATTACTGCATATGAAAAGGTTTCTCGCGATACTGGCGGCCATTGTGGGTTTGGGATTGTTATCCAATTCCTGTCTTCCTCCTGAGATAGAGGTTGAATCTGTAACCCTCAACGAGACTTCAGTAACAATGCTCGTTGGTGAAATAAAGATGTTGACGGCCACTGTACTTCCTACAAACGCTACGTTCCCGGAAGTTACCTGGGAGTCGTCCAATCCCAGTGTAGCCACCGTAAAGGAGGGTTATGTCTCCGCAATTCAGGAAGGCACGACCACTATTACAGCCACAGCCTGGGGCGTTTCCTCAATTTGCGTCATAAAGGTCATTTCAAAGGAAGTCCCCGTAGAGTCAATTACCCTGGACCAGGACGCAGTTCAAATGGAAGTAGGAGATCTGGTAACCATAAACGCTACGATAGAGCCGGCAAACGCCTCCATACAGAAGGTTGAATGGACATCTTCAAACACCTCCGTAGCCCAGGTTACCACAGAAGGCACCATCATAGCACTCGCAGAAGGAACCACATCCATAACCGCCTCTGCTGGAGGCAAGTTCGCATCCTGCCCCGTGACTGTTGTCGCCAAGTCCGGCGAGATCACCGTAACAGGCATTGAACTCGACGTCGAAAACGCCGAGATAGTAGAAGGCGGCACATTGCAGATTACCGCCACCATATCGCCCGCCGAAGCCGCAGGCAAAACCATAACCTGGACATCTTCTGACAGCAGTGTCGCAACTGTAAAGAACGGTCTGGTCACCGCCCTGAAACCTGGGTCAGCAGTGATTACGGCATCTTGCGAAGGCAAGCAGGCTACCTGCAGGCTGACAGTCATTGCAGGTGAAGTCAACGTGACAAGCGTAACAGTCTCCCCTACGACACTCTCACTGGAAGTAGGAGGCAAGGCAACTCTCAAGGCAACCGTACTGCCGGAGAACGCAACTGACAAGACCGTAAGCTGGTCTTCCGACAAGCCTTCTGTAGCAAGCGTGGACGACAATGGCGAGGTGACTGCGGTTGCAACTGGCAGCGCCACCATCACAGTTACCACTAAAGACGGCAACAAGACTGCAACTTGCGTAGTGACAGTTGCAGAAGAGATAATTCCAGTTGCTTCCGTAACCCTTTCACAGAAGACCCTGTCCTTGAATGTGGGAGAAGACGCCACACTCACGGCAACCGTCAGTCCCGCTAACTCTACAGACAAGACTGTAACCTGGTCATCTTCCAACACTGCAGTTGCAACCGTCGACAACAACGGCAAAGTAACAGCACTCAAGGCCGGAACTGCTAGGATAACCGCTTCTTGCGGAGGCAAGAGCGATTCCTGCACAGTGACGGTTGTGGAGAATGTCGTTCCGGCAACAGGCATAGAAATCAATCCTGAGACGCTCACGCTGGAGGTAGGCGACAAGGCAACTATCAAGGCAACCATACTTCCTGAGGATGCTACAAGCAAAGATGTAACCTGGTCTTCTGACAATGCCTCCGTCGCAAGCGTCAATGCCAACGGAGAGGTAACTGCAGTTGCTCCCGGAAACGCCACCATTACCGCCACCACCAAAGACGGAGAATTTATTGCTTCTTGCTCCGTAACAGTCAAGTTGAAGACTATCCCCGTAACATCTATCATCCTATCGAAATATATTCTTGATTTAACAGAAGGAGAGACAGCTACTTTGATAGCTACTGTTCTTCCTGAGAATGCAACTGACAATATTGTTACTTGGAAATCATCAAATAGTTATGTGGCAACTATAGATAGTGATGGTAATATTAATGCTCGCAATGTTGGAACAACAAAGATTACCGCTTCATGTGGAGACAAGAAAAGAACATGTACTGTTAACGTGACAGCGAGAGTTATTCAGGTTTCTAACATTTCTGTTTTACCTTCCTTTCTCTCTTTAGTTGAGGGTGAGAAATCAACTCTATCTACCATCGTATCTCCTGAGAACGCTACAAACAAGAGCGTAACCTGGTCATCTGACAATGAATCCATAGCCACAGTCGATGAAAATGGAGAAGTAACTGCCGTGGCATTAGGCAGCGCCAATATTACAGCCACCTCTGTTGATGGAGGAAAGACCGCAACCTGCACAGTTAACGTGACAGACGGTATCATCCACGTCACTTCCATTACCGTAACTCCATCCCTTCTTACTTTGACAGAAGGAGAATCAGCCGCTCTGACAGCTGCTGTCCAGCCGGAGGATGCAACAGACAAGACCATTACCTGGACTTCTTCCAATCCTTCCAAAGCCACTGTAAGCGAGGACGGAGTTGTGACCGCACTTGCTCCAGGAAATATTGTCATCCTTGCATCTTGCGACGGAAAAACCGCAACTTGTACGCTGATTATAAAAGCCAAAGTCATTTCAGTAACAGGCGTAGAAGTATCTCCGGCAACTCTTGAACTGGAAGAAGGCGAAACCGCTGACCTTTCTGCTACAGTATCGCCGGACAACGCTACTGACGGGAGCGTAAGTTGGACCTCTGACAACGAATCCGTCGCCACCGTCGATGCAAACGGCAAGGTTACGGCAGTCGGCGCAGGCAGCGCCACCATCACCGTCACTACGACAGATGGAGAAAAGACGGCAACCTGCTCCGTCACAGTTACAGCCAAACCCGAACCGGAACCAGAACCCGAGCCGGAACCAGAACCCGAGCCCGAGCCAGAACCGGAACCAGAACCAGAACCGGAACCCACTAATCCCTAAGGCAGCAACAGATGTCTGTAAGATAGCATGCAGTACTTTCGCCTGATACTGACATTGTTTTTATCCCTGGCTTTCCTGAGCAGCACCGCCGCACAGGAACAGAAAGGCTTTGTGGGCCGCACTCTCGACAAAATCCTTACCCCTTCCAGGGAACTGGATCCGAATGCAGTATATCAACCGAAGCCACGATGGACATTCGCCATCACAGGAGACCTTCGGCAGGCAGGGTTCACCCAAAATCAGGAGTATACCGTAGGCACTATGTACAGGGATCCTGAGACTGGAGAAATGGGATTCATCGAATTACCTGTCAGAATTTCTGCCAACCTGCACAGCAAGATGGACAGAAGCGTAGGTATCCAGGCAGGTTTCGGCAATTTGAGCATTGCCTTTAGCAAGAAGTTCCACGGTGAGGGATTCGACAATGTGTATTCGTTCGATTACCTGTCCGCAGGATACGCCCTGCAAGTTCAATTCTTGAATCTTTCCAATCCGGTTGAATACAGCCGGATTATGGCAGAAGAAGGAAATCAATATTATAAACGCCTGGACGGCGTAACCAATAATCCCGGTCATCTGAAGTCTTTCATAGTTGATGCATTCTATGCATTCAACCGAAGGTCTTTCGCCTATTCAGCGGCATACAAGGGAAACTTGTTCCAGAAACACAGTGCAGGCAGCTGGATGTTCGGATCCAAAGTCATAATGGGAGAATATCAGATAGACCCTGCTGAAAAACTTTCAGAACTGACTGGTTACCAGGCCAGGCAGACATCGGCACAAGTATCATTCGGAGGAGGCTATTCCTATAATTTCGTACCCTTCCACAGGCAACCGTACGCCGAGAGGGACAAGGGCCTCCGTAATCTGACCATCAACCTGACTTTCCTGCCTATGTTTACCTTCTTCAACCAGTTTACCAACACTTCGTACAAGTATCCGGAGGCTGGCAGTGATTTTGAGGAGAATGAGAAGACCGTGATGAATGGAAAATTACTGGTGAACTATGTGGCCCGCGCAGGCATCAGCTACACTTACAACCTTTTTACGGCTAACCTGTACGTAAGCAATGACAGTTTCTCATACAAAGGCTTATCCAAGACGGTTCTCATAGTGAAGGATGAATTAGTGAATACTTCGGGTAGATTCTTCCAAGGGATGGTAGCACTCCGCTTGGGTATGCGTTTCTGATTTAATCTGTGACTTTTAATGAGACATCCACGCCCCATCTTTTCCTTTCTTATCTTTCTGACTCTTCTTGGCAATGCCGCCGCACAGACTCAGAAAGGCTTTTTAGGGCGCACCTTAGATAAATTCACCTCAACTTCCAGGGAACTTGACCCGGATGCCGTTTATCAGCCTGCTCCACGATGGACATTCGCACTGACCGGCGACCTAAGGCAAGCCGAAGTCTCCCAAAAGCAGGAATTCGCACTTCCTTACGCCATTTTAGGTCCTGACGATGAAATGATCATCTCCTGGACTCCTATCTACCTTTCTTCAATACTCAAAGGCAAGACCAACAAGGCGATAGGATTACAGGCCGGATACGGAAACCTCAGTATAGCGCTGAGCAAGACTTTCCGTGCCGAAGGAACCGAAAGAGTCTTCTCTTTCGACTACCTTTCTGCCGGACATGCCGTCCAGGTACAGTTCTTCAATCTTTCAAACCCTGTAAACTACCATATGACGTATTCACAAGAAGATGACTGGGCTTACAGGGAAGAAGAAGGAATAACTGAGAACCCAGGTAATATGCGAGCCTTGATCGTGGATGCGATCTATGCGTTCAACCGCAGGTCTTTCGCCTATTCTGCAGCATATAAGGGAAACCTGTTCCAAAAACACAGTGCCGGAAGCTGGATGTTCGGATCTAAACTTATACTGGGAGAATACAGTATCGACCCCAGCGAGGAGATGTCTGGATGGACTGGCGGCCAGGCCAGGCAGACTTCCGCACAGTTATCTTTCGGAGGTGGTTATTCCTACAATCTGGTTCCTTATCACAGGCAACCTTACGCCGAGAGAGACAAAGGCCTCCGCAACGTTACCATAAACTTGACCTTCATCCCGATGGTGACCCTGTTCAATCAGTTCACCTCCACTACATACCAGCAGAACGATGACAGTAACCTTTTCGAAGAGGTTGACAAAAGTGTGATGAACGGTAAACTGCTGATCAACTATGTTGCACGCTTCGGCATAAGTTATTCCGTCAATCTTTTCACTTTCAATCTTTCTGCCAGCAAAGACGACTTTTCATACAAAGGGACCAGCGGCCTCACTTTCGAAGGTTACAAGAGCAATGACGTAAAAACCAGCGGAAATTTCTCCCGCTGGATGATAGCCTTCAGGCTCGGAAAGCGCTTCTAGAAGTCGAATCCTATCGATCCGGCTATTGAGAATCCCCTTATACTGCACCACTGTACTCCCAGTTTGAAGGGACCTACAACGGTTTTCTGCCCTATTTCGGCGCCGAACGCATAGGCAGTAGGCTTTGTGTTCACCAACTCTACAAGTCTCTCCTTGTCCTGGAACATTCCGGCACGAATAGTAAGGAAGTTCTTGTGGTTGATGCGGTAGCGCAGGTCTACCTGCGTGGAGGCCGCAAAACTGCCGCAGGCCTGGAAACCGGTGTTGAAGCCGAAGTACGGAATCTGGTTGTCTATGTACCTGCC
The DNA here is from genome assembly GCA_017962585.1 of Bacteroidales bacterium. Taxonomy (GTDB): domain Bacteria; phylum Bacteroidota; class Bacteroidia; order Bacteroidales; family UBA932; genus Cryptobacteroides. Next base: position 3,960 of record JAGCVB010000048.1, on the reverse strand, counting down.
GGCCAGCGCTCCTCCGACACCAAGGGTATGGATGAAGTTCATATGCCCCGGATACTCTGTCTGCCAGCCGAAATAGACTGAAGGCTGCAGGACCAGACGTGATCCGAGAGGCAATGCGAATGAAGCGTGGGCTACACCTACGCTGTACGGAAGGACGGCGGATTCATAAGATTCGCCCGTTTCCATATCTTCATCCTCCATATATATGGAATAACCGTCAAAGACATAGCGGGTATCCAGGGACACGCGGAAGCCTTTGGTCGGGAAGTAACTTTCATTGAAAGTGTCGTAACGCAGGTTTGCGAAGGTCGAGAACCACCTGCTCCTTAAATCCCAGCCCTGCCACTGCATATTCTGGTCAAGGTAGTACTCGTAAGGTTCCATCTCGGCGGCAAAGCCCATGCGCACGCTTCCGAACACCATCCTGGAATCCTCGAAATAAGCTTCAGCCCTGGAGTTGACGCCGTTGTAGCGGGCCTTGCCGCCATCCTCCCAATAACTGAAGTTCCTGTAGGAATTCTTAAACGTGATGCCGAACACCGGCAACTGGGACAACGGCTTGTATGAGAGATCCATATTGACCTCCGAGACCTGTCCAAGCTTAAGTTCCGTGATGAACCTGAACCCCGAGAGTCTCCTTGTGCCGATGCCCAGGTGAGCGGCCAGATAAACGCCCTCGTCTACGTCTGCGTGTACGCCGATGCCGGCCTCGTTGGTCTGTCCTTTCTGGCAGTCGAAGACAAGCGTGTACGGCTCCTGATCACCGCTCAGGCGATATGTTACGGATTCGAAAGCCTTGGTACCATATAACTCAGAGAGCACCTGCTCTATCTCTTCCCTGCCGAATAACCCGTCAGCGGGAAGGTGGGCGGGGTTGACAATGTATTCAGACTCCCTGGGATCCATGCCCTCGTAGACTACATTGCTAACCTTTACTTTATGCTTGTGAATATCAGTAGCATGGTTGCCGGCTCCGACATTGGAGCCCGGTCTTGCGCCTATCCTGCGGGCTATTCTCTCGAATTCAGGCCTTTTCTCCTGGGCAAGGGTATAACCTCTGTTTATGATGTCATCAATGCTTTCTGAATCAAACGAGAGCATATTATATCCCTGCAGCCTGTGCTGGAGATGGACATCCAGGAACTTGCGGTTTTCCTCGCTGATGTCGGCGGACATCAGGGTGATGTTCTGCATGGCTATGTTGGCCAGGCTACCCAGGTCTGCCAGATCGCGGTGCGTCGGCATCTCGGATCCTATTATGATGTCGGCGCCCATAGTCTTGGCAAGGTCGACAGGGAAATTGTTTCGGGTTCCTCCGTCCACCAGCACCATTCCTTCAAGGCGCACGGGGCGGAAATAACCCGGGATGGCCATACTGGAGCGCATGGCGTCTACAATGTTGCCTGAGGTCCAGTTCTTCTCGTTCAGGCTGAGCATATCAGTAGCAACGCAGAAGAACGGTATAGGAAGACTGTCGAAATCAAGTGAATCCTGATACCCGACAGTCACCGAACTCAGAGTGTTGCGTACGTTGAATCCGAACAGGAATCCGTCCGGAAGGCCTAGGCCTATCTTGGCCATCATCTCCTGGCCCATGTCTCCCGTACGGGTGTCGCTCTGCTCGTAGTTCTTGTCGTAGCCTATCTGCCTGTTGATGCGGTCCTGCATATCCTGGTCGTCGTAATGGAACGGGATGGTGATGGCGAAACGCTCCTTGTTGCGGCGTATCTTGTAGGTCTGGTAACTGTCAGGAACCTTGTCAGACATCATCACCGTCCAGTCTATCGCGCGTACCAGGGAATCCAGGTAACTTGCTCCATAGCCCAGCGAGTAGAGGCCGGAAATGAGGCCTCCCATACTTGTACCACCCACCATGTCCACGGGGATGCCCATCTCCTCTATGTAGCGGAGGACACCCAGGTGAGCCATTCCAAGGGCTCCGCCTCCTCCAAGCACTACCGCCACGGTCGGGCGATACTGCCTGATGGAGTCCATCTTTGCCCGCACGCGGACAATGGCCAGGGAATCTTGTTCAGGGTCGACGCTTGGCGCTCTGAAATGGTACTGGGCCATACACGGTATGGCAAACAGCAGGGCTATGAGAGCAAGGTATCTTTTCATCTTTCTATTTCTGTGGAGGAATTGCCTGGTAATGACCGCTCAGGTGCATGAATGCGAAGAGGCGGAGGATACCGTCGTAGTAGGCATCGAAGTAACCGTCATCGTAGGGCTCGTTCTTGCTGTCCCAGAGCCTCTGTACGAACTCCTTGGAAATGTCGTTGTCAGCTGCCAGGCTTACGGCCGCGGTGGTTGCGACCAGACCTACGGAATGACGCAGTTTCTGGCCTGCGTACTCGCGCATACCGGCACGCATAACCGTCTCAGGCTCTGTTCCGTCAACGTTGTACTGGTCTACGAAGTCATCTATTCCCTTGGAGTAGAAGAAACTCTGTATTGTGTTGGCGTAGTTTGTCTGCCACTCCTTGTCGGCGCAGGCCCAGGAATAGTCGAGGGCTATGTTCATAGGAACGCGCCAGGAGTCGAACCTGAACGTAGGCTTCTGGTTGCGTCCGCCGAATCCCCTTGCGAAGAAGGTTCCGTCATAGTTATTGTAGTCCGGATTCAGGCCGGTGACGGGATCTATGCTCTTGTGCAGGTACTCGCGGCTGGCCTTGGCGCACTCGCGGTAGAAGTCTGCGCGGCCGTCGTAAGCCCAGCGGGCCCAGACTTCGTAGAATGCGGGAAGATGATATGAAGGGTCGGTGTAGTTGACTCCTCCGCCGTCCGGAGTGAAGGTGATCAGGTGATGCTCCTTATTGATGAAAGGCATTATGCCGTCCCAGCTGCCGTCTTTCTCCCAGGAGGAGTTCAGGATGTTCTGGGCTTCTGCAAGGTAGTTGATCTCACCATCGTTGCCCCAGCGGTTGGATGCGAACACGAGGGCCGTGATGAAGTAGAGTTCGCCGTCGGAAGCCGGGCCGGCTCCACGGATCTGGCCGTCAGGAACGCTGAGGCTCCAGGCGAAGTATCCCTTCATAGGGCCTTCCTGATACTGCATATACTTCTTTGCCCAGCGCCACAGGCGGTCGAATTCCTGTTTCTTGTCCAACTGGACGCATATCATAAGTCCGTAGGACATTCCCTCGGTACGGGCGTCGAAGTTCTTGATGTCAGAGATATAGGCCATATCGTCGCCTACCTCGAAATAAACCTTGTTGGGGCCGTAGAATACTTCCTGGAAGATGGATTCCAGCCTGGCGTCTATCTCCTTCTTGGGATATCCCATCTCTGCGAACACGTTACGGTATTTGCCGGTGTCAAGGCCGCCCTTATCCCAGGGCTTGAGCTGCTTAGGCTTGCAGGAAACTACCATCAGGACTGCTGCTAAGATTATCAATAATTTCTTCATATTCTATCTGTCTCTAAAGTTCCACTTTGAGTTGTCGCTGTTGAAATCGAACTTGCCGAGGGCTACCGAAGAGTCTCCCGTGCAAATGAGGGCAAGAGGCTCGTCGTGACCGGGCACGCTCTTAGGCATAATCCTGTAGGAGCCGTCGATCAGCTGCTCTATGCGCCAGAGCTGGGCGTCCTCGCCTGTATAGGCGGGAACAGTGACAAGTTCTTCGTCTGCAGTAGCAGCAAGGGCCCTGTGGGTTCCCTCAATCTCAATCTTGTAATAAGGAGCTCCCAGGTATCCGCCTGCGTCGGGAACGGCGGTGATGGTCCACCTCTGGTGAGGACGGAACATATAGTCGTTAGCCCTTACGCCAATCTCTCCCTTAGGCCATTCGGCGATAACGTCAACGAGTTTCTGGTCCTCAATGGCGAACGTAGGATCGTCTACGCTGCCGAATCCCCTGGCTCTTCTGCCTGCCATGCGGATGAAGTCAACCGCAATCTCAAGGGCGTATCCCCTGCGCACTGACTCTATCTCGTAGCTGCCCTCCTTGAAAGGATCGC
>JAGCVB010000047.1 GCA_017962585.1 Bacteroidales bacterium | reverse complement strand
CCCGTAGGGGCGGAGTTTGAAGGCGATTCGGTACTTGAGGTTCATAATTCGTTCACATTCGAAATCACAAAGTGTGACAAAAATGTGACAAATTTCTGAATATTCCAACACATGCGTCTAAAAAATAGCATTGATTATAAATGCTTTCCAGAGCCTTCTAGAGGGGACTGGACTAGATTTACGATTCTCGTCCTCTCCGCACAATGCAATACAGGAGGTAGACGCCGCACTTCAGAGTGCGGCGTTTTTTTATATCTTTACGCTGTTCCTGCATTACTTAATCATTAATCTGACCACACGATATGACACTACTGGAAGCAATCGAGGCTAGGCACTCGGTAAGGAAATACAAAGACGAGCCCATACCGGAAGAAGTTCTGGCTGTCCTCAGAGCTGAAATCGATGAAATAAACCAGGCGGCCGGACTGCACGTCCAGCTGGTCACTGACGAGCCCAAGTCCTTCAGCGGTCTGATGGCCTATGGGGCATTCTCCGGAGTGACCAGCTACCTGGTGATGGCCGGAAAGAAGTCCGACGACTTGGAAGAGCGCATTGGCTATTACGGAGAGCAGCTGGTCCTGCTGGCCCAGACACTGGGCCTTAACACCTGCTGGGCGGGAGCCAGTTACAAGAAAATCCCAGGGACATACGTCCTGGAGGAAGATGAAAAAATAGGCTGCTACATAGCCTTGGGTTACGGCCTTACGCAGGGGAACAGCCACAAAAGCAAAGCGAGGGGAGATGTCAGCAACGCCAGCGACCTCACTCCTGCGTGGTTCAACAAGGGAATCGACGCTGTCCTGCTCGCCCCCACCGCCGTCAATCAGCAGAAGTTCTACTTCGAATACCTGGGGAAGAAAGACGGTGGCAACGTGCCCAAAGTCTCCGCTAAGCATACCTTCTCTATGATAGGCTACGCCAAGATGGACCTGGGGATTGCCAAATGCCACTTTGAAGTGGCCGCGGGGAAGGAAAACTTCGAGTGGGCCTGACCCGGCGCTGCTACTTCAATTCCTGGTACAACTCCGGATCAAATTCCTCCAGCGCGGTAACTCCGTGCAGATGATTGATGGAAATCCACGGAAGCCAGGTGCGGTGCGCGCCTATTCCGCGGATGGGGTTCATACGCCAGTGCTCCTGCTGCCAGCCAGGGCCTGCCATATCGTATGTACGGCCCGGCAGGGCGAGCATGGCCTTGGTGCCGTGAAGCAGGACGTACGCTACGTCTTTCTCGTGCTCATCTCCGGTATATTTGTAGAGCTTGGCGTAGATGGGAACAGCCCAGTCGAGGTACTGGTCCACGCCTCCCACATCGTTGGAGCCTATTCCGTTGACGCCTGTGGTGGGGACTCCAGGCTTCCAGCCGAGGACGTCAGGGTCGGCGCCCACCGGCATCGGGACGTTCCATATCCATATCCAGGTCTCGGCATAGTCGGCCGCGGCGCGTGCCCTCTGGAGCCATTTGCCGTCCTTTGAATCTTCGTACAGGGTCATGAAGGCTTCGGCACTGAGCATTCCGGATTCCTTGTCGGCAACGCTCGAGGTGCCGGTGGCACCCTGATAAACACCCTGCGCGCCGTATTCGTTCCAGATATATTCGGCGGCCTTGACGGCAGCTTCCTTATAGCGGTTTTCGCCTGTGAAGTTGGACAGTTTCACCAGGAAGGGGACGGGCGCGTAGGAAAGGGCGCCGGACTGGTCGGAGACGGCTCCGTCGTCGTCCCACGCGGCGGGGAACGAGCCGTCCGGACGCTGCAGCGGCAGCAGCCAGTCCGCGAAGCTCTTGCCCCAGGCAAGCCACTGCGGATGCTGTACGCCGCGCTCTTTCTCGCGCTCCAGCATATCCATCAGACGTGCAAGGTCCTCCGGGATGGGACGCAGTCCCCAACTGTTTCCTCCGTGGATGTTGCCCACCTTGCCGGTGCGCAGATTCAGACCTTCGCCTATAGGCGGATCCAACGGAACGTACTTGACCAGCGAGGCCATTATCTCTTCGGCCAGCTGGCTGAAGCGGATGCCTCGCTCCCCCTGGTCGCGGTAGGCTTCCATCAGGAACTGCTCCGCTATTTCCACGTGCTTGCCGCAGAAGCCCAGAACTGCGTACTCCCAAATCTCAAGTTCTGTCGCAGTGGGGTCAAAGTCTATGCCCAGCTGGCGGGCCCAGGTCTGCATACGCGGAATGTCAGGATTGTAGGAAGAACGGGAAGGGAAAGACCTGAAAGGCGGCCGGAAAGAACCCGGCTTTCCAGTCTTGGCATCTATGACGAACGGGATGCCTGCGCGGTCCCTGTATTCTATGACCTGGGATGCCAGATGGTCCAGAAGGGCAGTACGCATCTGTTCCAGGTCCACTTTTTCTACTTTAGGGTCAAGAGCGGCCCAGGCTCGCTGCCAAGCGTCGTGCTCTATGTCGGGCATCTGGTCTGAAGAGCCCAAAAGGAATGCCAGCTGGTATTCCTGGGCAAAGCCGTCCTGCACAGGGTGCAGTCTGATGCGGGTGATGGCCGTCGCGGGAGTACTGCTGCTCCTGAAACCTCCTCCGGAGAACTCCCTGCAAGTACCAGGATAGATGAACGAAATACCGACTCCGCCGTCCGGAACTGCGGCCACCTCCAGGGTGCCGAAGCCCAGCGAAGGCTCTACCACACAGTCGGTGGCCGCCGCCGTGGTCTCCTCCCAGGTAGTGGCTCCGTCCGGTTTACGGTTCAATAATCCGAACCACCCTCCGTCATCCGCAACCACCGCAAGCGGGGCAGACAGGTAGTCCTCCCTCAGGGAGAAATACCCTGCGTCATAGAATGCACGGCCTCCCTTGGAATAATCAGTCGTATGCGGATTGCCATATATCACCCCTGGGATGAAGTACTTGCAGTCAGCCCATTTAGCCGGGGTGACAAGACTTGCGGCGGAGCAGAATCCTGCGCCTTCCTGTGTCCCGCTGACAGTCACCTTTCGGTCCAGCAGCAGGGATTCTCCTTCTATCCTCCAAAGGTCTTCGAAAGAATAAACACTTCCGCCTGCTTCAATCTCTGCCTTCGCCTCAACTTTGCGCAATCCCGGTTTCACAGAATTGTACGCTGCCTCCAGGACTGTCAAGGTCTGTCCATCGGTACATAGATACAATCTGGCAGGGGCGGGTTGCTCCAAGGCACCGCCTTCGGCACGGTTGATACTTAGACCATATTCCTTTGAACCCTCGCGGGTGAACTTTACAACTGCACCCGAATCGGTCTTTCCCAGGCGCACGTCATAACTGCATCCTGCCAACAGAAGGAGGGCTGCCAGGCATATGCAGACGGAAAGTATTCTTTTCATATTAAATTATTTCTGGAGTGTCTTGAGTCCGGTCTTGACGTTTGTTATTAAAGCTTCGGAAGACATGGTAGCACCTGAAATTGCGTCCACGTCAGCCTGCAGGGCTTTTTTTACGGTCATCCCGTTGAACGCATCCAGAACTTTTACTGCGTTCTCGTAGTAGGACGGGGTCTCATCGCTGGGGAGGGCGACTACGGACTGGATCTTTCCGCCTACGACGGTTATCTGCACGGGGGTTGTGGCGTGATGACCTATGACATCTTTACACAGGTCTGTGGTGTCTACCACAACTGTCTTCTTTGAGGAGCACGAAACTGCGACGACGGCGGCTGCAACTGTCAGAACCGCAACTATAATCTTTGATATTTTCTTCATAGTGAATGTCTTTATTGTCGTAAAGATACACAACCCTGCATTATTTCCCAACCACTTTTTATTATGATTAGCGTTAGGGGAAGGGGATTACGTCCTGAAACCTTCCGCTTCGCTCCATCCCGTCTGGCGACAAGCGCCATCCACCCGTTCACGAGGCCACGGGCGGCCACGGGTTTCAGGACGTAATCCCCTTCCTCCGACGCCGTTCCTTGTTGAAAATGTTGGCGGAGAGGACGATGCCGAGGACGATGGCAAGGGTGATCTTGACGGCTGAGAAACCGGAGGCGAGGGCGGAATCCATCTGGGTGGAAACCACGAAGTAGGAACTCCAGAAGACGCCGGCACCCGGAATCAGGGGGAAAACGCCGCAAATGAGGAACACGGTGCTGGGACACTTGAAGCGTCGCGCTGAAAGGTGAGACAGAATGGCCACCAAAGTGGCGGCGATGAAAGTGCCTCCCGCAGGCCCCAGCGGCAGATAGCGCACGCTAAGGAGGTATGCCAGCCACCCGGCCATACCCACGATGCCGCATTTGAGGTAAAACTTACGCGGGACCCCGAACAGCACCGCGAACGATGCCGTACCAATGAACGACGCCGCCAGCTGGATGGGCAGCATAGCCGTGACAGGATCCGTGATAGTGCCTGTAAGATGGATCATCTCGCCCTCGATGCCGCTCTGCGCTATGAAAGCCAGGCAGACTCCCAGCGCAATGCACAGGAACACCATCAAAGCGTCCAGCAGACGCGTGATGCCCGCAAGGTAATCCTCCCCTGCTATGTCCCTAAGGCCGTTGGTGAAAGCCACTCCCGGAATGAGCGGAATCAGCGTCCCCACAATCATATTTCCAAGGTTCTGCCCGAAACCCAGACGGCTGAAAAGGATGCAGAGCCCCGTTCCCAGCGCTCCGCCGCAAATGTTGCTGAGCGCCTTGGACCACGAAGGAGCGCACACCAGCGCCAGGAACAGGTACACCAGTGTACCAGCCACCAGCGCAGCCGCGCAGTCCAGCAGGCTGCCGCCGAAGATGGCGCAGAATGCGCCGCTTCCCAGCGCAGCTCCTAGGAACTGCTCCCACAAAGGCTTCTCCGGAACCCGACGGATCTTTTCCAGCCTCTGCTCAGCCTGTTCCAGTGTATATTTCCCAGCGGCTACGTCCCGCGAGAACTGGTTTATGGCCACCACCTTGTCCAGGCGGGCCCCCTTTATGGGGATGAACTTGACATTGGCGTAGGACTTCCCCGTAGTGAAGATGCCGTTGCTGAGGACGAAGAAGTTCTCGTTCCGCTCGCCGTAATACGTGGCGATGCGCTCCATCGTCTCCTCCACGCGGGAGATTTCGGCTCCGTTCTGGAGCAGCACGTGCCCCGCCTCCGAAGCCAGGTTAAGTATCCTCTCTGATTGTTCTTGTCCGTCTGCCATAGTCAAGTCATTTTTTGCGACGCCTGCCCCGGTCAACCCAAACCCACAAAAGGTACATCAGCGCGCCCCAGGCAAGGAAAAGGGCGACATAGACCCAGTAAGGAAGGGTTGCCTGATACGCATCCCAGTTTATGATCTTTTCGAAATTGGGGATGTCCGCATAATAATAAGCCCCGGCCCCGAAGTCCAGGTCGTCCTGAAGGCCAAGGCCGTTGGCCATTATATAAACGACAACGGCAAGGACAGCTATGCCGAATACGGCAAAAGCCACCCTTGCCACCGTCTTTTTCTTAGCCATTTAGTTCAGTACAGGGATAGGGAATATCTTTCCTGAGAGCAGGAGCCATACTGCAAACAGCGTGAGGGCGATATTGAATACCTGGCCAACTACGTACAGCCACAGGACCTTTCCGCCCTGCATCTGCTTTACTATCTCCTTGAAGTTGGTATCAAGTCCGATGCTTACGAATGCAAGCACGAACGCCCAGTTCTTGTACTGGTCGAGCACCTTGTTGATTGCGCTCACCTGGTCTGCACCTGCGAGAGGCTGGATGATGAAGGAGGCAATCAGGGATGCTACGAAGAAACCGATGATGAATTTGGGGAAGCGCTTCCAGATCTCGCTGGCGCCTACCTTCTGGGTTCCGGTCTTGTCAACCCTCGTTGCAAAGAACAGGGCTACGAAGAATGCGATGAAGCCGATGAGGATGTTCTGGATCATCTTCACGAGCACGGCAGCCTTCTCTGCCTCTCCGCCGAGGGCGGATCCGGCAACTGCAACGGCTCCTGTGCTGTCCACTGTTCCTCCGATGAGGGCGCCGCCCATAATGGGAGACATCTCAGCCCAACGGATGAGCATAGGCTCGAACACCATCATAAGCACGGTGAAGATAATGGAGATGGACACTACCATAGTAAGGTCTGTCTTCTTGCAGTTGGAGGCTGCTCCGGTAGCGATTGCCGCAGAAGTACCGCAGACAGAAGTGGCGGCGGCCATAGTAATTACCAACGGCTTGTTGTCAAGTTTCAGGACCTTGGTTCCGAACCACCACATAAAGATGATCACTATGGGAGTGACGATCCAGGCGATTCCGAGACCGTAGAGGCCGAACTTTGCAATGTTGGAGAAGAGTACTGAGAATCCCATTATCACCAGACCTGTCTTGATGTAGAACTCGGTCTTTACGGCAGGCTTGAGCCAGTCGGGCACTCCCACCGTGTTGGAAATGAGAAGGCCTACGATCAAAGCCCAGAAAGCCCACTCAAGATAGCGGTTCAGAGTGTACTCTGCACTGATCAGTCGTACGATTATAGCCAGTACGAACAGAGCGATGAATGCAGGGATGTACTTCTTGACATTACCGCCCATCAGTTTGACGCCGCAGGTGAAGAGTACGCCCAGAACCACAAGGGTCCGGACAAGCTTTCCCCAGAAAGCGCCAGTAGCAAGCTGGCTTCCAAGTGAAGGAAGGCTTGCAGCCTTGGCTTCCCCGAGTCCCCAGGTACTGAAGTTGAGGGCGGAGAAATTGAAAGCACCGGTAAGGACCGCCACGCAGGCGATGGCTATCACTATGAAGCCGATCCATACGGCCAGCCAGTCTTCCGTGCTGAAGAGTTTAGATTTAGATTTTTCCATATTACATAGATTTGAT
>JAGCVB010000046.1 GCA_017962585.1 Bacteroidales bacterium | reverse complement strand
CAACTACCGTCTTGGCGTATTCGGATTCCTTGCTCACCCCGACCTCTGCAAGGAAGGCCCCAACGGAGCATCCGGAAACTACGGTATCATGGATATGATCGCCGCCCTCAAGTGGATCAAGAACAACATCGAGCAGTTCGGCGGAGACCCCAACAACGTTATGATCTTCGGCCAGAGCGCAGGTGGCGGCGCAGTAAGGACCCTTTGCGAGTCTCCTCTCGCACGCGGCCTCTTCCACAAGGCTGTCATTATGAGCTCCGGCGGTCTTACCGTTCCTCAGGCAGGAGGCGCAGCTGCTTCCAACCGCACAGCGGCTCCCGCTGCCTCACAACCGGCCGCCAAGAAACTCGCCGCTTACAAGGCTCCCGTTGCTCCTGCAGGACTTAACGCTCTCCAGCTTGCCGCTTTCAACACCAAGGTCGTTTACGACTGGGCAGGTTATGACACCATCGAGAAGATGCGCGCAGCCGACACCGAGGTTATCTACGCTGCTGGAACTCTTTACAGCAATGCTACAGGCAACGTGGGAAGCGTTACCGCCCGTCCTGTCGTTGACGGTTATGTATCTCTCAAGAGCTTCGACGAGGCCGCAGCTGACGGATCTCTTGCCGACATCCCTTATATGATAGGTTTCACGATGAACGATTCCAGGGATATGACCGAAGGAATAGTTGCTTTCGGCCAGAACCGCAAGGAGAAGGGCAACAAGGCGTGGGCTTACGAGTTCGCACGTCCTCTCCCGGATGACGGATCTCATCCTGAGGTTACCGTAAGGCTCAAGGGTGCATTCCACTCTTCAGACCTCTGGTACGTATTCAAGTCTCTCCAGCACGGCTGGCGTCCTTGGACAAAGGGTGACTGGGACCTCTCTGAGAAGATGCTTACCGCCTGGACCAACTTCGCAAAATACAGCGATCCTAACGGCCCTAACGGCGGCGAGTGGCAGCCTTGCTCTAACGATAATCCCAACTTTATGGTATTCAAGCTGGACGCTCAGAACAACGAGGCTTCTGAGTACGGCAAGACCGTAAGGGAACTTGGCTACTAGGATTTTGATTTAGCCAGAGTATATGTAGCTAAAGTATAAAGGCAGACCCCTGTAAAAAAGTCGAAATAATCCCCCGGCTTCCGCCGGAAACGACTTTTTTACAGGGGTCTGCCTTTATACTATACTATAGATAAACCAGTGGCTGAAACTAGTATCCGAAGATTTCCTCGAGGGTGAGGGTCTTGACGGGGCCGAGGGTCTTGAGGAAGTTCATATCAAGGTCGGCGGGATCGCCGAGGATGCCGTAAACATAAGTGCGGTCCTTCACCCATTTCTGCTGGGTTGCAACCAGGCTGTTGATATCCAGGCTTCCGAGAGACTCGAACACAGTCTTTGCGAGAGGCTCTGAAAGGCCGAGATCCCTGGCGCTGAGGTAGCTGTTCAAGGCACGTGCGCCAATTGAACGCTGGGTACGGAGCGTGGACTCTATGTTGCTCTTTGCAATTTCAAATCCTGCGTCAGAAACCGGCATATCGTTGATAATCTCGTCGAAAGCCTCAACCGCCTGGACAAGCTTGTCGTTCTGGGAACCGATCTCGGCATAGAATGAATACTCATCCTTGAGGGTAGCAGGTGTGGATAGGTAAGCGCTTGCGTGGTATGCAAGGGCGCGGGCCTCACGCATCTCCTGGAACACGACGGTGTTCATACCGCCGCCGAAATATGCGTTGAAGAGCTGGATTTTGCCTGCCTCGTTCTTGTCAAACGCCTCTCCCCTGTTGGAGAATTGGATGTAGTTGAACTGGCGGGAATCGTAGGGAGCCACATAGACTGCAGGCTCTGTAACCCTGCGCATAGTCTCATACTTGCGCTCCAGTTTCACGGGGCTGTCAGCAGTCACGTGAACGTCGGCGAGGATTTCCTTGACGGTGGCTTCTGTCTCCGGGCCATAATAGAGAACCTCCTGGGCGTAGCCGAGGAATTCCTTCACCTTAGCCAGCAACTCGTCGGATGTGACAGACATTACCTGGCCGTTGGTCAGGGTGACGTCCTTCACGTACTGAGGGCCGTTTATGATATAGTTGTAAAGCGCGGACTCGCAGGAACTCTGGGTCTGCTTGGCTACCATACGGGACTGGATCTCGTCGAACTTGAGAGCTTCGAGGATGTCATCGTCACCTATGGCGTTGGCCATAAGGTCTTCAACTATTTCAAGGCACTTGCCGATATTCTCGGACAGTCCTGAAATTGAATATGACGTATAAGTTGAAGTAACGTTGAAGGAGTGGTTGCAGGCCAGGGCATATTCCTCCTTGGCTATTTCTTCTGCGCTGCGGTCCGGAGTTCCCAGATAGCTCAGGTAGTTGAAAGCCAGAGAGAGGGCCGGATCTGAAAGCAAGCCCTTATAGAAACGGAATACAAGCTGTGCCAGGTCATTTGTCTCATTCTTCTTGTAAACCACGTCGACGCCATCCTTGAGGGTGAAGGTAGAAAGATCCTTGTTGAAATCCAGGAAAACCGGCTCGATGGGAGGAACCACGGTGTTCTGGACTTCAGTGAGGAAGTCGCTCTGCTTGTCGCGGTTGGTGGCGATGGCGGTAATCTTCGGAGCCTCTATCTTATTGCTCTTGGGGTTGACGCCCTGGCGCTTGTATGCGAGAGCGTAGCTGTTGGCGCCAAGATACTTCTGAGCCCAGGCCACCACGTCTTCCTTGGTGAGTTTAGAAATGCGGTCGAAGCTCTGGATGTAATCTTTCCATTCCAGGCCAGAGATAAAGGAATTCATGAACATGCTTACGCGGCTCTGGTTCCTTTCGAGGGACTGCATATACTGGAGCTTGAGGTTTGCCTTTACGGCTTCCAGGAGGTCGTCGTCAAAGTTGCCGGAACGAAGGGTGGCAACCTCTCCGAGGAGGATGTCACGCACCTCTTCCAAAGTCTGACCCTCCTTAGGGTATCCCAGGAGGATGAACTCACCGTAATCTGTCCTGTCATAGGTCATCGCGCCTGCCATAAGGGTCTTCTGCTGCTGGTTCACATCCATATCTATGAGACCTGCCTGGCCGTTGTAAAGGACCTCTGAAACCAGGGTTGAAGGCTCGCTGTCAAAAATGTCCTTGTCTCCAGGATAACGCCAGCTGATCATCACGAACTCAGCCTCTGTTCCATATACGTCCTTCTCTACGGGAGAAGTTATGGGAGCCTCGGGAGAGTATGTCAGCTTGGGGATGTCTGGATTAGGCTGCCAGTCTCCGAAATACTGCTCTATGATCTTGATCATATTGTCCGGGTCGAAATCTCCGGAGAGACATATAGCCACGTTGTTAGGAACATAATATGTGGCCTTCTGTTTCTTGATAGCAGTGATCGAAGGGTTCTTCAGGTGTTCCTGGGTGCCTATAACAGTCTGCTTTCCGTAAGGATGGTTCTTGAACAGGACGGAATCGATGGCTATCATCGCGTTCTCCTGGTCGTCGTTCAGGTACATGTTGAACTCCTCATAGACAGCCTCCAGTTCGGTGTGGAATCCGCGGACTACGAGGTTCTTGAAACGGTCGCTCTGCACCTTCGCCCAGTTCTCGATCTGGTTGGAAGGGATGTTCTCCGTGTAGCAGGTAACGTCGTTGGAGGTGAAGGCGTTGGACCCTGTGGCACCGATAACCGACATCAACTTGTCATATTCGTTGGGAATGGATATCTGGGAAGCCAGGTAACTCAGGGAGTCTATCCTGTGATAGATCTCTGTACGCTGGTCAGGGTCGGTGGTGCCTTTGTACACGTTGAAGAGGTCCTCTATCTGGTCAAGGTAGACTTTCTCCGAGGCGTAGTCTGAAGTTCCCACCTTCTCGGTTCCCTTGAACATTATGTGCTCCAGGTAGTGTGCAAGGCCGGTGTTGTCTGCGGGATCGTTCTTTCCGCCGACTCTTACGGCTAT
>JAGCVB010000045.1 GCA_017962585.1 Bacteroidales bacterium | reverse complement strand
TGTACCCCCTAGGCGAATCGAACGCCTATCACAGGAACCGGAATCCTGAATTTTATCCATTAAACTAAGGGGGCGGACACGCCTGCAAAATTACAAAAAAACCAGTATATTTAAAATTATGAAAACAGCATACGTATTCCCTGGACAAGGCTCCCAGTTCTCAGGAATGGGAAAAGACCTGTACGAGAGTTCACCAAAGGCCAAGGCCCTTTTTGACAAAGCCGACGAGATTCTCGGCTTCAAGATATCTGAAATAATGTTCGCCGGCACCGAAGACCAGCTCAAGGAGACCAAGGTCACCCAGCCCGCCGTTTTCCTGCATTCGGTAATATCCGCGCTGTGCCTTCCTGATTTCAAGCCGGATATGGTCGCAGGCCATTCCCTGGGTGAATTCAGCGCCCTTGCAGCCGCTGGCGCAATAGAGTTCGAGGACGCCCTCAGGCTCGTGGCCATAAGGGCCCGCGAGATGCAGCTCTGCTGCGACAAGGTGCCCGGCACCATGGCCGCAATCATAGGCCTGGAGGACAAGGTGGTGGAAGATATCTGCCAGCAGACCGAAGGCATAGTGATCCCGGCCAATTACAACTCCGACGGCCAGGTAGTCATATCTGGCGAGAAAGAAGCCGTACAGGCGGCTTGCGCCAAGTTCATCGAGGCTGGAGCCAAGCGTGCGCTCCCGCTTAACGTGAGCGGAGCTTTCCACTCCCCTCTGATGGAACCCGCGCGCGCCGCTCTTGCCCAGGCAATAGAGGCGACAGCCTTCAAGGAGCCTGTCTGCCCCGTTTACCAGAATGTCACCGCCTTGCCGCATACAGATCCGGAAGAAATCAAGGCAAACCTGCTTAAACAGTTGACTTCACCCGTCAGATGGTCCCAGTCTGTAAGGAATATGAGGGCCGACGGCGCGGAAGAATTCATAGAACTGGGCCCCGGCACCGTGCTTCAGGGCCTCATCAAACGTATAAAGTAGCATGAATACCAAAGAAGACAATTACGCCAAGTTTTACCTTGTGCAAGAAATGATGGGTACTGTGGACACAGTACGCAAGTTTGACCCTGCCTGCGCATCCTTTGTAGCCGAAGCCGCGGCCAGAAGCGGAAAACTCTTCTTCTCAGGAGAAGGCTCCAGCCGCATTATGCCGTCCAAGAACGCCGCCCGCAGGTCCAAGACCTGGGGACTGGACCTGAACGTACAGACCGAAGGCTCGCATCAGGCTCTGGAGTATGACCTCTCCAAGTACACCGTGCTCCTCGCATCCAATTCAGGACGCACCAAGGAGACCCTCCTGCTGGCAAACAAACTCAAGGAAACCGGCCATAAGGATTTCTACGGCCTCACGGCCAACGAGGACACTCCCCTGGAAGCCGCTTGCGTCAAGAGCCACATACTCCAGTGCGGATGGGAGAATGCCGTCGCTGCAACCAAGAGCGTCGTGGAGCAGGCTCTTTTCTGCGATGCCATAATCTGGGAACTGGCCGGAAAGGATATGAAACCTGCCCTCAAGGCACTCCCCGGCCAGATAGAAACCGCCCTGACTCTCCCCATCCCCAAACAGATAGTTGACTGGGCAAGAGAGGCAAAGACCATTTACTTCGCCGGTATGAACGACGGCGTGGCCGAGGAACTCACCCTCAAGACCAACGAGATAACCCGACGCAAGAGCGACTTCCTGGAGGGGACGTACGCCCTTCACGGACCTGAGGAAGTGATGCAGGACAACGACATCGTATTCGTCGTAAATCCCATCGAGAGCGAGTACCAGAAATACAAGACCGTATTCGAAGGAGCCCACGTTCACGTAGTAGCCATCGACACCAAGCCCACTCCGTTCACTACCATAGTAGTGCCTGAAGCCGGCCTGATGCAGCCTTACGTATATCTTTGCGCAGGATGGAACATCCTCGTGGAGATAGGAATGGCCGACAGCATCAACCTGGACAAGCCTGAGAGGGCCCGCAAGATAGGCAACGAAATGTAATTCCCCCATGAAGTTCCTCAGGAACCCGTCTACGGATCCCCATTTCAACATGTCGTTCGACGAGTACTGCCTGCAAAGGCTACCGTCGGACGACGATGTGTTTTACCTGTGGCAGAACCGCCCCTCCGTGATTATCGGGCATAACCAGGACGCAGCCCGCGAGGTCAACCTGGAATACCTGGAACGCAACGGGATAGTCCTTGCGCGCCGCGTCACCGGAGGAGGCGCCGTCTATCACGACCTCCAGAACCTGAACTACAGCATCGTGGGCCGCAAGCCCCGCATAGAAGTGATTGTGGAAGCCCTGCGCAGCCTGGGCGTCCCCGCCGAACTCACAGGGCGCAACGACATATTCGTGGAAGGGCGCAAAGTATCGGGCTTCGCCCGAAGCGTCTATCATCAGCGGGAACTGATTCACGGGACGCTGATGTACGACGTGGACATAGACACGCTCACCCGCGCTCTGGACACCCCTGAAAGCAAGCTCAATCGAAAAGGCGTGGCATCAGTACGCAGCCGCGTGACCAACCTGAAGGACTACCTTCCCGGGATAGAAGACATTTACCAGTTCCGGGACAGGCTGCACGCACTGCTCGCCTGCGGGGATCCGGAAATAAACCTCGGCCCCGAAGCGATGGATGCGATTGAAAAGCGACGGATAGAAAAGTTTGCGGCGCCGGAATGGATTTACGGAATCAGTGGCACTCCAGTCCCAGAGTTTCTTTGAGGATTTCTGAAACCGTAGGGTGAGGGAACACCACCTTGTACAGATTATCCACCGTAATGCCCTGCGATATTGCAATGCAGGCACTTTGAATTATCTCGCTGCTGGAATTGCCCAGCATATGCACTCCTTTGACAAGACGGGTCTGGGGGTCGAAAACTATCTTGCACTGGCCCTCTCCCCTCTCGTTCTCTGCCACGAACCTGCCTGAATAGGCCATAGGGAGTTTCAGCACCGAACAGTCCGGGGCGTTCTCCTCCGTGAGTCCCGCTCCTGCCATTTCAGGATTGGTGTATACTACGCCAGGAATAGCATTGTATTCCATCCTCTCATCTTTCCCCAGGATATTGTCAACGGCCACCTCGCCTTCGCGGACGGCGGTATGGGCCAGCATCGAGAAACCGGTGATGTCTCCTGCAGCGTACACGCCCGGGACGTTGGTGCGCATATGGTCGTCAACCTCCACGCCCCTTCCTGCCTTCACTCCAATATTCTCCAGGCCGAAGCCTTTAGTATTGGGACGACGGCCGGTGCTCAGAAGGATCTTGTCCCCTGTCACGCTCATCGTCTGCCCTTCAGGGTCGGTGAAGCAGACTTCACCTCCCTTTATCTCGCTTACCTTGCAGCCAAGGTGGAACTCTACGCCTTTCTTGGCGTAGGCGCCGCGGAGCATCGCCGCCTGCTCTGAATCCATTCCTCCCAGGATCTCGGGGAGCATTTCCACTACGGCAACCTTGGTTCCCAGGCTGTTGAAGAAACTGGCGAATTCCATCCCAATCACGCCTCCGCCTATTATTACAAGGCTTTCAGGGCGCTCGCGAAAAGAAAGGAGTTCCCTGGCGGTGACTATGGTCTCACCCGCTTCGGAGACTCCGGGGATGGGCGGAACCACTGCGGAAGAGCCGGTGCAGAGGAGCAGGTTGCGGGCTTCATAGTCCTGGTCTCCCGCCTTGAGGGCAAAGCCCCCGGCGGTACTTCCACATATGAAAGCCTCCTGCTTGACAACTTCCACACCCGAGTCGCGCATCTTCACGCGGACTCCTCCAACCAGTTTCTTGACCACTTTGTCTTTGCGGTCGGCAATCTTGCCATAATCGGCGGTCACCCCCTCCGAAAAAATGCCATATTTCTGACTGAGTGCAGCATGCTCATACAGCTTTGCGCTGTACAGCAATGTCTTGGTAGGGATGCAGCCCTCGTTAAGGCATACCCCTCCCAACTCACTTTTTTCAAACAGAATTACGCTCAGGCCATTTACCGCAGCCTTGTGGGCGGCGTTGTATCCGGCAGGCCCTCCGCCGATTATCGCTAGATCGTACATGGTTTTAAAATAAGCCCCGCAATCGCGGGGCTATGATGAATGGTTAAATACTATTTGAAGAGCATAGGTGCCATCTCGTACAGGCAGCGCCTCCAGGTGAGGAACTCGTGTGCCGTTCCCTCTGAGATATAGCCCTTGGCGTTGAAGCCGGAGGCCTTGAGGTCTGCAACTGCGTTGAGAGTGCGCTCGGCGCTCTCCTTGCTTCCGCAACCGATGAAGATGCCTCTTACCTGATTCCTGTCCTTGATCTCGCTCGGGGTGTAAACACCGCCGCTGAGCAGTCCGTACCAGCCGAACATCTCGGGACGGGCCAGGGTGATGGTATGAGTCTCGCCTCCACCCATTGACAGACCGGCCATTGCGCGGCCCCACTTGTCAGCGCGGGTGCGGTAGTGGGAGTCAATGTAAGGAACAAGTTCGTCGCAGAGAACTTTCTCGAAGTCTGCGCTGGTAGGTCCGGGAACGCCCAGACGCTGCTCGTTGGTAAGACCGTAGGTCATAACTACCAGGAACGGTTCGATCTTTCCGTCGGCGATGAGGTTGTCCATTATGAGGTTGGCGTGGCCCTGGTTCCACCAGGCGTACTCGTTCTCGCCCCAACCGTGCTGCAGGTAGAGCACGTTGAACTTCTTGCTCTTCTTTGCAGTGTCATAGGTCGGAGGTACGTATACGAATGCGCGGCGGAGCTGGTTTGTGCTGGCTGACCAGAACAGTACCTGCTCTACGGTTCCGTGAGGTACGTTGCGCTCCTCATAGAATGCGCGGTCGTGTGCGGGGATCTCGATACCGCTCTCCCAACGGGAAGAGCCGTAGTAGTTATGGGTTCCGGGATCGTTTACTACACCGCCGTCGATGGTGAGGTGATAGTAGTGGAATCCCTCGTCCATAGGACCTGCGGTGGTTCCCCACCACTTGCCGTCGTCACCCTTGCGGAGTACGGTTCCGCCGGATCCGCCCAGTCCGAGGCTTACGATAACTGACTTGGCCTCAGGAGCGTCTATGCAGAAACGTGCATAACCCTGGGAGTTAACCATAGGATACTGCTGGCCGGGCTGGTTCTTGGTAGAAGGAACGAAGTCTTCCCTGATGACTGCATTGTCCTGTGCAGGGTCGAAGTTCTTTACAGCGCGGTATGCAGCCTTAGGCTGGTACTCGGAGTCGAACAACAGAGGATAGTTGGCTGCGCCGAGCCAGGAGTCGCGGTCTGAAAGGTTCCAGAAGGTAACGCAGTCGATTACGTCCCTGTGCTTGCGGAACACCTTGAAGATCCTGGTGTACTGGTCGGTCAGGAGGGCCTGCTGATAGGAAGGAACATTGAGAGTGGCTCCCTGGCTGAAGCGGAGGCCTCCGCCCTGCTCTGTGTTGACGCGAACGTCAAGCTCGGTGATGTGGATGTGGTCTACTACAGTCTTATACTTGGCAATAGCCGCATCGATTTCGGCCTCGCTGGGAGAATAGATGTTGTAGTGGCCCTGCATTCCAAGTCCGTGAACGGGAACGCCGGCGGCTTTCATCCTCTGGAGAAGCTCGAAAATGCGCTGTGCCTTGCCGGGCTCTGCATCGTTGTAGTCGTTGTAGAACAGAAGGGCGTTGGGGTCTGCCTCGTGAGCGTACTCGAATGCCTTGTAGATGAATTCTTCACCTGCAATCTGGAACATGGGAGACTGGCGCATGGGAGACTGGCCAGGACGTACGGGACTGTCCTGAACGGCTTCGTTAACTACGTCCCAGGCGTAAACCACGTCTTTGTAGCGGTTTACTACAGCCTGGATGTGGCTCTTCATCCTCTTGTAGAATTCTTCCTTGGGAAGAAGGTTTCCATTCTCGTCCTGATAGATCCAGGTTCCGATCTGGGAATGCCACATAAGGCAGTGTCCACGGAGTTTGATTCCGTTCTTGCGGCAGAAATCAGCAATCTTGTCAGCATTATCCCAAGTGTATACGCCGGACTGAGGTTCAGTCATGATCGGCTTCATGTCATTCTCGGCAGTGATGCTGTTGAATTGCTTCTGTATGAGAGCAATCTGGTCGGGCTCGGAGATATTCCTCTGGTTGACGGCGACGCCAATCATGAAATAATCCTTGTAAGCATCCTTCAGGCCAGTGGGATCGTCAGGTACCTGGTTTCCTCTCTGGGCGAAGGCTGAGACTGCGCTTGCTAGCAGAGCGGCAGCCAGAGCGATATATTTGTATGCTTTCATATTAATGTGGTTAGATAAGAATTGTTCGTTCTGCTTGGACTACCACTCCTTCAGCTGCCACTTGCAGTTGTCAGACTCGAAGTTGAATTTTGCGAGTGAAGGGGTGCTGTCTGAGGTGGAAACCAGGACATACTCCTCGTCTGTTCCGGGAACCTTCTTAGGCATGATCCTGTAAGAGCCGTCTACGCACTGGTCGATGCGCCACAGCTGCTCGTCAGCTCCGGTGAACTGAGGAACGGTGGTAAGGTCTGCGCCTTCGGTGGCTGCGAGAGCCCTGCCGGTACCGTCGATGATGATCTTGCAGTAGAGACCTCCGAGGAATCCGGGAGCGTCGTTAACTGTCTCGATGACCCACTTCTGGTGAGGACGGTACATTATGTCGCCAATCCTGACGGGGATTTCGCCTGCAGGCCATCCGCCGATCACATCCTCGAGCTTCTGGTCAGCTACGATAACCACGGTGTCGTTGCCCTGGGCGCCGAAGCCTCTCATTCCGCCTGCGAGACGGACGAAGTCTACTGCGAGCTCAAGAGCGTATCCCCTTCTCTGGGAGATGATTGCGTAGGTGCCGTTCTTCCAGGGCGAGCCGGCTACGGGCCAGTCGTTAACCCAGAGGAGAGGACGGATTGCCAGGGTGCTGCGGCCGCTGAGGTCCATGTCAGCCTCCCAGTGGAAGGAAGTCTTCTCCACACCTTCGGTGATGATGGTGCGTCCGAAATGTCCGGCGCCGATGCGTCTGTTCTCGGCTGCAACTACCATCTTGCCGCCTCCGGCCATCATGTCGCGGCCCATATTGTCGAGATAGGGTCCGGTAACGCTGCGTGAGCGTCCGCATACGATGTTGTAGGTGGAGTTGGTTCCGTCGCAGCAGGTTCCGTGGGTTCCCAGGAGATAGTACCAGCCGTTATGGTAGATAAGGTCTGAAGCCTCGCAGTCGATGGCTACGTCCTTCTCGATGTTGCCCTTTACCCTCTCGCCGGTCTTGGGATCGAGCTCGACTATACGGATTGCTCCGAAATAGGTTCCGTAGGTGCACCACAGACGTCCTGTGGTAGGATCCAGGAAGAGGCCGATGTCGATTGCGTCGCAGTCCTCGTCAACCTCTGAATGGGCTACCTCGATGGGGTCTGAATATGCGAAATCGGGGGAGTTGGGATCAAGTGTCTTGTTCCACATTACCAGGACGCGGCCTGCGTGTCCGCCGCCGAGTCCGCCGCCGGTAGCGCTGTAACCTACCAGATAGCGGTCGCCAATCTTGAGGGCGTCAGGTGCGGCTCCGCCGCCGGGCCTTACGGCACCGCTGTTCCAGGTCCAGCCGTCCTCGGAGATGAGTCCGCCGCCGCCGGTACCGAAAGTATAATATTTACCGTCGCACTCGGCGATGGTGGAAGGGTCGTGGATATAAGGAGCTCCTATCTGAGCAGAAGCAGCTACAGAGATAAATGCAGCCGCAATTATAAGAGAAATACGTGCTTTCATATCAATTCTGTAGTTTACTGGTTGGCGATAGTATAATTTCTGACAGGCTTGCCGTCCTCATCGATGATGCGGACGCAGAAGTCACTCATACCGGGACCGTTGATTACGGCTCCGCGGAGTACGTGACGGCCTTTCTTGATAGTAAGGCGCTTTGAAGTGGCGTCGTCCATAACCATACGGCGGTCTCCTGAAAGTATGAGGGCCTCCTGGCCGTCAAGCCACCACATTGAAGCGGAGTTGGATCCTACTGCCAGCCTTACGTTCTCGAGATCCTCGTCAATGTAAAGCACGGTAACTGCCCAGAAAATGACTCCGTACCTCTCTTTTTCAAGTCCGGTTGCGAAGCGGTACAGCTTGACGTGGAACATCTTGCTGTCAAGGGCGTGCCAGGTGAGGGTCTGCCTCTCGAATACGGGAGCGGCCGGAGTGGTCGGCTGCTGGGGACGTCCCCTGGTAAGGTCTACAGGGGGCTGTTTCTCCACCATAACCTTGACCTTGTCACCGTCCTTGGGCACTACGGTCATCTGGTTGGGGAAATACTCCTGGGCGAAAGTCTCGCGAATGTAGCTGTCCACGAAAACCGTATTGCTGCGGTTAGGCTTTCCAATAGGTTCCAGAAGTGTCCAGCGCCTGATGAAGCCATCACTGTCGGGGCTTACCGAACCACCCGTGGAAGGAAGCAGGTAATAGTCGATGGATGGAGAAGAGATGCCTGGGCCGGGCTGCGCGAACGCTTTATGCGCCGAGAGGGCGCAGATAGCCGCCAGGCAGATTGTCAGAATAGTTAATCCTCTTTTAGAATTCATTATATAACTGGTTTAAAAAAAATGAAATTCGCTCAAAGTAATCAAATATACTACTTTTTAATTAATATTTTCAATAACTGGAGGCATTATTTTAACTTCGTTAAACTTATTGTAAAAATAGCATCGGGGCAAGCAGTTATTACAGAATATTTTGCTAACTTTGAATGATAATAGGATTATCCTGTATATACATATTTTTAACACTAATATTTATGGCTAAAGAAAAGAAATTCATCACCTGTGATGGTAACCAGGCTGCGTCGAATATCTCATATCTCTTCAGCGAGCACGCAGCCATCTATCCTATCACACCGTCCTCCACAATGGCAGAAAACATTGATGAGTGGGCTGCTCAGGGCAAGAAGAACCTTTGGGGCGAAACCGTAAAGGTTACTGAAATGCAGAGCGAGGCCGGCGCAGCAGGCGCCGTTCACGGTTCACTCCAGGCAGGAGCTCTCACTTCTACTTACACGGCATCCCAGGGACTTCTCCTGATGATCCCCAACATGTACAAGATTGCCGGAGAAATGCTCCCCGCCGTATTCCATGTTTCAGCACGTGCGCTGGCATCCCACGCACTTTCCATTTTCGGAGACCACCAGGATGTAATGGCCTGCCGCCAGACAGGCTTTGCGATGCTCGCATCCTCATCAGTACAGGAAGCGCAGGACATGGCTGCCATAGCCCATCTCTCTGCAATCAAGGCTTCCGTCCCGTTCCTCCATTTCTTTGACGGATTCCGCACATCCCACGAAATCCAGAAGATAGAACTCCTTGATGAAGACGACCTCCGCAAGATGGTCAGCACAAAGAGTCTGGAGGCATTCCGCAAGAGGGCCCTCAACCCCGAGGCTCCTGTCACCCGCGGAACCGCACAGAACGGTGATGTATATTTCCAGGCCGTTGAATCCCGCAACAAGGTTTATGACGAGGTAGCCGACGTAGTAGCCCGCTATATGGGTGAGATCGGTGAAGTCAGCGGACGCACATACCGCCCGTTCGAGTATTACGGAGACCCTCACGCCGAGACAATCGTAGTGGCAATGGGTTCCGTTACCGAGACCATCAAGGAGACAATCGACTATCTGGCAAAGCACGGACGCAATTACGGTCTCGTTACCGTTCACCTCTACAGGCCGTTCTCAGAGAAGTACTTCCTCAAAGTCCTCCCCAAGAACGTCAAGAAGATTGCCGTCCTTGACCGCACCAAAGAGTTCGGCGCCCTCGGCGAGCCTCTCTACCAGGATGTCAAGACATTGTTCCAGGGAATGGACCGCGCTCCCCTCATCGTAGGCGGACGCTACGGCCTCTCCTCAAAGGACACCTCTCCTGCACAGATCGTAGCCGTATTCGACAACCTCGAGCTCAAGCAGCCCAAGAACGGTTTCACCATCGGTATCACCGACGACGTTACCTTCAAGAGCCTCCCTATCAAGAGCGAGATCTCAATCGTGAAGCCCGGCACCACCGAGTGCAAGTTCTACGGACTTGGTTCTGACGGTACCGTAGGTGCAAACAAGAACACCATCAAGATCATCGGCTCCCACACCCAGAAGTACTGCCAGGCATACTTCGACTACGACTCCAAGAAGTCCGGCGGATACACCTGCTCTCACCTTCGTTTCGGTGACGTTCCCATCAAGGCTCCTTACCTGGTATCCACACCTGACTTCGTAGCCTGCCACGTTCCTTCATACCTTCACAAGTATGACGTGCTCAAGGGCATCAAGGAAGGCGGAAGCCTCCTCCTCAACTCCCTCTGGGACGAGAAGGAGACCCTCGAAAGGATTCCTGACAACGTAAAGAGCATCATCGGCAAGAAGAAGATCAACCTCTACATCATCAACGCTACCAAGATAGCTGCAGAGATCGGCCTCGGCGGACGTACCAACACCATCCTCCAGAGCGCATTCTTCAAGATTTCCAACATCATCCCTTACGAGGATGCTGTCAAGTACATGAAGGACGCCGCCCTCAAGAGCTACGGCAAGAAGGGTGAGAACGTAGTCAACATGAACTACGCAGCCATCGACCGCGGTGGAGAATACACCAAGGTTGAGGTTCCTGCCTCCTGGGCAAAGATCAGCGCCAAGTTCACCAACCCCAACGCCGCCCGTCTGGCAACTCCTTTCGTTAAGGAAATCGCCGACATCGTCAACGCCCAGTGCGGTGACACCCTGCCTGTAAGCGCATTCCTGCCTTATCAGGACGGTACCATGCCTAACGGAACAGCCGCATTCGAGAAGAGAGGCGTCGCTGTAAAGGTTCCCGTATGGGATGCTGCAAGCTGTATCCAGTGCAACACCTGCGCATTTGTCTGCCCTCACGCTGCAATCCGCCCGTTCCTTCTGACCGCAGAAGAGGCTGCAGCAGCTCCGGCAGGCGTAACTTACGCAGACGGAAAGGCAAACCTCAAGGAATACAAGTTCGCCCTCTCCATCTCAGTTGACGACTGTACCGGTTGCGGCAACTGCGTTGACGTATGTCTCAGCAAGGAGAAATCCCTCAAGATGGTTCCTTACGTAGACGTTACCGAGAACCAGGCTGCATTCGACTACCTCAACAACAAGATTGGTTACAAGGAAGTTGTGGACAAGAAGTCCAATATGAAGAACGCCCAGTTCGCTCAGCCTCTGTTCGAGTACTCAGGCGCCTGCGCAGGATGCGGCGAAACTCCTTACATCAAGAACATCACCCAACTGTTCGGCGACCATATGATGATTGCCAACGCTACCGGATGCTCTTCAATCTACGGAGCTTCATTCCCTGCATCTCCTTACTGCACAGACTCCAAGGGTCACGGCCCGGCTTGGCAGAACTCCCTGTTCGAGGACTTCTGCGAGTTCGGTCTCGGAATGCACCTCGGATCTGACCGCGTACGCGAGACTGTAGCCGCCTGGATGCAGAAGGGACTCGTTTGCGAGTGCTGCTCTGACGAGATGAAGGAGCTCTACCGCAAGTGGCTTGACAACCGCAACGACTACGCAGTAACCCGCGAGGTTGCAGACAAGCTCATCCCTCTCACAGAGAAGTGCAACTGCGACGTTTGCAAGGCTCTCACAGGCCTCAAGAACTTCATACCTTCACGCAGCCAGTGGATAATCGGCGGTGACGGTGCAAGCTACGACATCGGCTACGGCGGACTCGACCACGTACTCGCATCCGGCGAGAACGTCAACGTCCTGGTACTCGACACCGAGGTTTACTCCAACACAGGAGGCCAGTCATCAAAGGCCACCCCTGCAGGAGCAATCGCCAAGTTCGCAGCTTCAGGAAAGAAGATCCGCAAGAAAGACCTTGGAATGATGGCAATGAGCTACGGATACGTTTACGTTGCACAGGTTGCAATGGGAGCAAGCCCCGTACAGTATATGAACGCCATCAAGGAGGCCGAGGCTTACGACGGACCGTCCCTGATCATCGCTTACGCACCTTGCATCAACCACGGTCTCAAGGCCGGAATGGGCTTGAGCCAGAAGGAGGAGAAACTTGCAGTCGACTGCGGATACTGGCACCTCTACAGGTACAACCCGACTCTCGAGGAGCAGGGCAAGAACCCGTTCACCCTTGACAGCAAGGAGCCTGACTGGACCAAGTTCCAGGACTTCCTGAAGGGAGAGGTTCGTTTCGCTTCACTGTACAAGATGTATCCTGACAAGGCAGACGAACTGCTCCAGAAGACAGAGGAGTTTGCCAAGATACGCCTGAACACCTACAAGAAACTTGCAGGAAAAGAATAAGACTATTTCAGGATAGTATCCTTCAGTGACTGATAAAGCGGATTCTCCGCCAAGTCACGGCACTGATCCAGAATGGATACGAAGGCCTCGTAATTACCGAAAACGGTGTTCAGGTCTTCGTATCCTTTCATTATGCGCTTTGCATAATACATGAATACTTCGCCCTGAGGGGTGAGGCTCACGCTAGTGCGGTTGCGTACAAAAAGACTGGCGCCGAGGCTCTTCTCCAGCTCTGCTATCTTCTGGCTCACTGCAGGCTGGGTGACGTCAAGCTCACGGGCGGCGGCGGTAAAGCTGCGGTTGCGGGCCACCGCCTCGAACACTTTAAGGGTATAATCTTCCAACATACTACGGAAAGTATATAAAAAGGCCGATCTTTGAAAGACCGGCCCGTATTCTTATGTTGATGCTTATTCCTCAGAAATAGAGCCTGTAGGGCATACTTCTGCGCAAGCGCCGCAGTCTATGCAGATGTTAGGATCGATAGAATAAACATCGCCCTCCATAATTGCTCCAGAAGGGCACTCTCCCTGGCATGCTCCGCATGCTACACAGGTGTCTGCTGAAATTTTATGAGCCATAATTGTTTTATTGAATTGTTAATGCAAATGTATTTCTTTAAATTTGATTTTACAAATTACAATGGAAAGATTTTTGCTTTGTGCTTCAGTATGAAAATCAGGTTCAACAAAATATTGCTTTCAGCTGCCGCTGCCGTTCTGGCCGCAATGGGCGTCGCAAGCGCCCAGAGCCAGTTTGGCGGAATTGCAGAGTTTGACAAAACCGTTCACGACTTTGGTGAGGTACTCACTACGGACGGGCCTCTCAACTGCAAGTTCACAGTTTCCAATATCAGTGCCAAACCTATAAATATCGTTACGGTAGTTTCTTCCTGCGGATGCACCGACGTAACCTGGACCCGCGAGGCCATAGCCCCGGGCAAGACCGGCACCATCTCAGCCACCTACCAGAACGAGGACGGCCCCTTCCCCTTCGACAAGACCCTCACAGTATATCTGGCCGAATACAGGCAGCCTGTAATCCTGCGCCTGCGCGGCACGGTAAGGGAAAAAGCCCTTCCCGTAAAGCAGGCATATACCGTTAAACGCGGCTCCCTCGGCTTCAAGGAAGAAGAAATCCAGGGCGGCAATATGTCCCAGGGACAGCAGAAGAGCGGAGAGTTCACGGTTGCAAACATAGGCGACAGCCCCATCAGCGTTTCCTTCAAGGACGTTTCCAAGAATATGAAAATAAGCGTCAGCCCCTCTTCCATCCCTGCAGGAGGCACTGCAAAGGTCAACTACACCATCAGTTCCGACCGCACCCTCTGGGGCAAGAACACTTACTGGTTCACCCCTGTCGTAAACGGCAGGTCATATCAGAAGATGGGCATAGTGGCCGTGACGAAGGAAGACTTCTCTGACTGGAGCAGGGAGCAGAGAGCCAACGGCTCCAACCTGCTGTTCAAGGAAAATACATTCTCATTCAAGCCGCAGGCCGCAGGCAAGACAATAGAAGCCGTGTTCGACTATTCCAACGTAGGCAAGAGCGACCTTGTAATCTATAAGGTTGACACAGACAATCCCAAGGCCGTCCTGATGGAAGAGCCGCCGGTTCTCAAGGCCGGCCAGACCGGAAAACTCAAGGTTTCCCTGGACACCAAGGGGATGCCGAAGGGAGAGGTTCTGATAATAGTCAGCCTGACTACCAACTCCCCGTTGAGACCTCTTGTAAACTTGTTCATAACTGGCTTCATTCAGTAAAAGATAGTCCCGCAAAATTTATTAAATTTGTGGGACTGATTTTATATATATGCCAGAACAAACCTATAAGTATACTGACGAGCAGATAGTCACCATGGAAGGTGTCGAGCATATCAGGCGCAGGCCTGGTATGTACATCGGACGTCTTGGTGACGGAAGGAATCCCGGAGATGGAATATATGTCCTGCTGAAGGAAATTGTGGACAACTCCATAGACGAGTTCGCAATGGGCTTCGGAAAGCAGATATTGATAACCATCAAGGACGAGGAAGTCACGGTCAGGGATTTCGGCCGCGGAATTCCTCTGGATTCCGTAATCAAGGCAGTCAGCATACTCAACACCGGAGGCAAGTTCGACGACAAGGCATTCAAGAAATCAGTCGGCCTCAACGGAGTGGGAACCAAGGCCGTAAACGCCCTTTCCAGT
The DNA here is from genome assembly GCA_017962585.1 of Bacteroidales bacterium. Taxonomy (GTDB): domain Bacteria; phylum Bacteroidota; class Bacteroidia; order Bacteroidales; family UBA932; genus Cryptobacteroides. The sequence goes on along the minus strand of JAGCVB010000045.1, from coordinate 2,204 downwards.
TCCTTCTATGTCTGCTCCTACCGCAACGGTGAGACATCCTGGGCCAAGTTCGAGCGCGGAGAGCTGAAAGACAGCGGCAAGGGCACTTCCAAGGAGAAGAACGGCACCCTGGTAATCTTCACACCGGACAACAACATGTTCGGAGACTACCACTACAATATGGACTATGTGGAGTCAATGGTCAAGAATTACTCCTACCTTAAGAAAGGCCTTACCCTCAATTTCAACGGCAACCTGTACAAGTCCTCCAACGGTCTCCTTGACCTGGTGAACGAGAACCTCACGGAAGAGCCCCTCTACCCTCCCATCCACCTGGAAGGCGAGGACATTGAGATAGTCCTGACTCACGGCAACGCCTACGGCGAGAACATCTCCTCTTTTGTAAACGGCCAGAACACCCGCGACGGAGGCACGCACCTCGCCGCCTACCGCGAGGCTATCGCCAAGACCCTCAAGGAGTTCTTCAAGAAGAACTACGCCCCCGAAGACTGCCGCCAGGGAGTCGTAGGCGCCATCAGCATCCAGATCCAGGAACCTACCTTCGAGGCCCAGACCAAGACCAAGCTGGGATCCACCTATATGTGGGAGAAGCAGGAGAAGGACGAGACCGGCGCCATCCACAGCAGCACCGGCCCCACCATCAGGAACTTCGTGAACGAGTTCATAGCCCGCAACCTGGACAATTACCTCCGTATGCACATGGACATAGTCCCTGTCATAGAAGAGAAGATAAAGTCTTCACAGCAGGAACGCGAAGAAATATCCGGAATCCAGAAAAAGACCCGCGAGAAGAACAAGAGGGCCAACGTCTACAACAAGAAACTGCGCGACTGCCGCTTCCACTTCAACGACAAACGCACTGAGAAGAGCGAAGAGGCCATAGAGAAGTCCAGCATATTCATAACGGAGGGTGACTCCGCCAGCGGAACCATCACCAAGGTGCGCAACGCCAACACCCAGGCAGTGTTCAGCCTTCGCGGAAAGCCCATCAACTGTTACAAGGAAAGCCGCAGGAAGGTTGCCGAGAACGAGGAACTCAACCTGCTCATCTCCGCCCTCGGCGTAGAGGACGACCTGGACAACCTCCGCTACAACAACATCATTGTTGCCACCGATGCCGATGACGACGGAATGCACATCCGTATGCTGGTGCTCACCTTCTTCATGAAATACTACCCCGACCTCATCCGCCGCGGCCACGTACACATCCTGCAGACTCCCCTCTTCCGCGTACGCGACAAGAAGAATACCAGGTACTGCTATTCCATAGAGGAGAAAGAAGCGGCCCTCGCTTCAATGAAGTCAGGCGCAGAGATCACCCGTTTCAAAGGCCTTGGAGAGATATCTTCCAACGAATTCGTAGACTTCATCGGAGAGAATATGCGCCTGGACCTGGTAAAACTTTCTGAAGAAGAATCCATCCAGGATATAATGGCCTTCTATATGGGAGAGAACACCATAGACAGGCAGAACTTCATCCGGGAGAACCTTCGCTCGGAAGAAGAACTGGAAGATATCAATATCTAGGAATTCCTGAACTACTTCACCGTTATGATAATGCGGCGATAGGCGACAAGGTTGAAGTTGCCGTCGTCGTGGACTTCGCATACCAGGTGCAGCTGTCTTCCGGCCGCATCGTCAGGAATCTTGAATGACACCTTCTGGGCAGAGGCGTCGGAAATCTCCGGCAGGGCGCCGTCATCAGGGAATACCTGGAACCACCATTCGAAGTTCAGGTTGTCTCCATCCGGGTCATAGGACCTGGACGCGTCAGCGCGAACCACAGTCCCGGCCTTGGCCTGCATCTCTATCGGCCTGAGGCCGTCGTTTCCGTTGACTATGACAACCGGGTTGCGGTTTCCGGCGCCCTCGTCAGCCCACTGCATACGGGCGGCGAAGTCGTTGAACTCGTCCGGATAGAACTTGTGCTCGTAGTCGTTGGATATGCTCTTGAGGGGGTCCTGCCAGTTTACCCAGGCGTATGTCTCCCTGTCAGGGGAAACGCCGAACTGGTGGCATCCACCCCAGCCCACCGGCTCCGGACGGTCAGGGTCATTGAGGCCGTTGGGCATTGCATTGAGGAAACTCGGCGTGTCGCCTTCCACTCCCCAGAGGTAATGAGGATAGACCTTTCCCATTTCTCCGTGGTTCTGGATATATGTGGCATACTTGTCCCAGTTGCGTACTCCCAGTGAATTCTGGTT
>JAGCVB010000044.1 GCA_017962585.1 Bacteroidales bacterium | reverse complement strand
GGCAGGATGGTGCAGCTTCCCCACAGCAGGAATTCTCCGATCACCTTCATACTCAGTCCCTTGCCCACCAGTTCGTCTATGTATACCCACAGGAACTGCATTACGAGCACGAACAGGACCACGAACAGGATTGCTACGAACGGTCCTATGAACGACTTGAGTATGAGGCGGTCCAGTTTCTTCACTTTACTTGGTGATATGCTTTACTATAGCATCGAGGGCTTCTCCCAGGCCTGCAATATTCTTGCCTCCGGCAGATGCGATGCCCGGCTGTCCGCCGCCACCGCCCTGGATGAACTTGGCGCCTTCGCGGATGTCAGCACCGGCGTTGCGTCCTGCCTGAACCAGGTCAGGGGTGTACATAAGCACCAGCTGGGGCTTGCCTGAGTACTCGAAGGCTGCCACCGCGGCGGTGTTGGTGACCCTCTTCTGAAGGGCCAGCAAGGCGTCGCGAAGCAGTTGAGGCTCGGTCTCGGCCTTTGTCCAGCGAACTATGTTTATTCCGCCTTCGGGAGCGGCGAGTTTCTCGAGGATGTTGCTCAGTTCGGCAGCCTTTGCGGCGGCGAATTCCTCAGCCTGCTTCTTGTAGCTGGAGTTTTCAGATATCATCCTCTGGATTGCGCCCTTGAGGTCGGGTACGTTGTTGAAGAGGGCCCTGGCTTCCTTGATAAGTTCTTCCTCCTTGCGCACGTACTCTTCTGCGGCTGCTCCGCTGACGGCCTCGATTCGGCGTACACCGGCTGCGATGGCGCTCTCGGACAATATCTTGAAGAGTCCTATGTTGCCGGAGGCGCTGGTGTGGCATCCTCCGCAAAGTTCTACGCTGTCACCGAACTTGACCACGCGCACCACGTCGCCGTACTTCTCGCCGAAGAGGGCGATGGCGCCCATCTCGCGGGCCTCTTCCATTGTGGCGTCGCGCTTCTCCTCACGGGGGTTGTTCTGGCGGATGAGTTCGTTCACGCGGTCTTCCACCTTGGCTATCTGCTCGTCGGAGAGTTTCTCGAAGTGAGAGAAGTCGAAGCGGAAATACTTGTCGCATACGAACGATCCCTTCTGCTCTATGTGGGTTCCCAGGATTTCCCTGAGGGCCTGGTCCAGGATATGGGTGCAGGTGTGGTTGTTGGCGATGGCCTGCCTGCGGGCTGCATCCACTACAAGGGTGAACTCTCCCTGGCAGTCGTCAGGAATCTTGTCTGCGATATGTACTGTGAGGTTGTTCTCCTTTATTGTGTTGATTATGGAGATCTGCTGGCCGTCGGCGGCTATTGCCACGCCGGTGTCACCTACCTCTCCTCCCATCTCTCCGTAGAACGGGGTGCGGTCGAATACCAGTTGGAGCATCTCCTTGTTCTTCTGCTTTACCTTGCGGCTCTTCAGGAGGCGGGCTCCGGCAACGGTGGTGGAGTCATAGCCTTCGAATACCACCTCTTCGCCCTCGGCGTACTGGATCCAGTCTCCGAATTCGTTGGCGGTGGCGTTGCGGGCGCGCTCTTTTTGCTTGCCCAGCTCCACCTGGAAGCCTTCCAGGTCTACTTTGTAGCCGTTTTCAGTGGCGATGAGTTCAGTCAGGTCTATGGGGAATCCGTAAGTGTCGTACAGTACGAAGGCGTCTACGCCGGGGATAACCTTGGTGGCTGCGGACTTGGCCATATACTCGTCCATAAGCTTGATGCCCCTGTCCAGGGTGCGCAGGAAGGCCATCTCCTCCTCGCGGATGACGGATTCGATGAGCTTCTGCTGGGCCTTGATTTCAGGATAGGCCTCGCCCATGTCGCTGATAAGCTGAGGCACCAGGCGGCAGAGGAAAGGCTCGGAGAATCCCAGGAAGGTGTAGCCGTAGCGCACGGCACGGCGCAGGATCCTGCGGATCACGTAGCCGGCCTTGACGTTGCTGGGGAGCTGTCCGTCAGCGATTGAGAAGCTGATGGCGCGGATGTGGTCTGCGATCACGCGCATAGCCACTTCCGTCTCCTTGCTCTGGTGGTAAGGGTGCCCGGAGAGTTCCTCTATCTTGGCGATCATTCCGGTGAAGACGTCGGAGTCGTAGTTGGAATTCTTGCCCTGGAGCACGGCGCACAGCCTCTCGAATCCCATTCCGGTGTCTATGTTCTTGGCTGGAAGGCTCTCAAGATGTCCGTCTGCCTTGCGCTCGAACTGCATGAACACCAGGTTCCAGATCTCAATCACGTGAGGGTCTGATTTGTTCACCAGGTCCCTTCCGGGTACGCCCGCAGCCTCTTCAGGGGTGCGGATGTCTATGTGGATCTCGGAAGAAGGTCCGCAGGGGCCCACGTCGCCCATCTCCCAGAAATTGTCGTGCTTGTTGCCCAGGATTATATGGTCTTCGGGAAGATGCTTCTTCCAGGCGTCCATCGCCTCCTGGTCCATAGGGGTGCCGTCTTCTGCGGAACCCTCGAATACGGTGGCGTAAAGTATGTTCTTGTCAATTCCGTAGACTTCGGTAAGCAGTTCCCAGGCCCAGTCTATCGCCTCTTTCTTGAAGTAGTCGCCAAAACTCCAGTTGCCCAGCATCTCGAACATTGTGTGGTGGTAGGTGTCGTGACCTACTTCCTCAAGGTCGTTGTGCTTGCCGGACACGCGGAGGCACTTCTGTGAATCTGCAGCGCGGAGGTAAGGCCTCTTGACGTTTCCAAGGAAGATGTCCTTGAACTGGTTCATTCCGGCGTTGGTGAACATAAGGGTGGGGTCGTTCTTTACGACCATTGGGGCGGAGGGCACGATGGTGTGCTCTTTAGAAGCAAAGAAATCCAGGAATTTCTGTCGTATCTCTTTAGAAGTCATATAGCATATGTATGTATAGAATACAAAATTAGCATATTTTTTGTTAAAAATTAGTATCTTTGTAAGAATGTCCAAGTTTAGAAAAGAGTATAGCCTGAACCCCGAGACACTGATGTACGAAATCGCAAAAGTGCCTGCGGGAAAGCGTCTGTTGAAAATAGGCGTGTACATTGTCAGCTGCCTGGCAGTGACAATGCTGTATTTCTGGCTGTACGTGGGCGTGTTCAAGTTGGATCCTCCCGTCACGGTGATGCTCAAGCGCAAGAACGCCGAATGGAACTCCAAACTGGAGCTGATGAACCGCCAGCTGGACATCTACGAGGCGGAACTTTCAGACCTCAACCTCCGCAACGATGACATCTACCGTTCCATATTCGGTATGAACCAAATCCCCGAAGAGGTGCTCAACGCCGGCTTCGGAGGAGTGAACCGCTATGCCGAGTTCGACGACATGGTCTCCAACAGCCTCCTGAAGGAAACCTACCAGCGCCTGGACGTGCTGGCCAAGCGCTCCTTCGTCCAGGGCAAGTCCTTCGACGAGGTGTCCCAGCTCTCACAGAGAGCCGGGGAGATGGCATCCTGCATCCCCGCCATACCTCCAATCGACCCCAAGCCCGGTACATACCGTCTGACAAGCGAATTCGGAACCAGGTGGGACCCTGTCTACGGCGGCTACCAGACCCACTCCGGAGTTGACCTTTCAACAAAGCAGGGCAACCCTATCTACGCCACAGGTGATGGCGTGGTCGAGAGCGTGGACTTCCAGTTCTTCGGCTACGGCCACCAGGTTGTAATCAACCACGGCTTCGGATACAAGACCAGGTATGCCCATATGAGCACCATCAGCGTGGTAGAGGGAATGAAGATAAAGAGGGGAGAGTGCATAGGAGCCGTGGGCAAGACCGGAAAGGTGACCGGAGAGCACCTGCATTACGAAGTTATCTACAGGGACACTCCTGTAAATCCTGCAAACTTCTTCGACCTGGACATCACCTCTGACGAGTACGCCACAATGGTGCAGAAAGTAGAGGAGGCGTCCCCCGCAATCCTCCGCCCCGAGTTCTCCGCCAAGGTCAACAACAAGTAATCCCAGATGAAGAATTACGAGTTCGACAGCCGCAGCTTCTCTTTCAAGAAGGTACATCGTTCGTTCGTGAACCTGTTCAGGAATGTCCTGAACGTGGTGCTGATATCGGCCGTAATAGCCCTGGTGACCTATTTCATCCTTTCCCTGTTCATAAAGACTGACACCGAGAAGCGCCTCGCCCGCGAGAACAACATGTACGAGAAAGTCTATGCCCAGATGCAGGAGCGGGAGCAGATGATAGGGGACGCGGTGTCGGCCCTCCAGTACAAGGACAACCAGATTTATCACGACATATTCAATACGGACGCGCCGGGTATGGACCCTGGCAGCGAACTGGGATTCCTGGCCAGTTCGGATTCCCTGCCAAACAGGGACATAGTCCAGTATTCCAAAGACAAGTCGGACGCCCTGCTGGAGGCGGCGGCGCGCATAGAGAACCTCCTGAGTTCCATACAGGACCGCTGCGTCCAGGGCTCGGACTCCCTGCCTCCGCTCAGCGCTCCGCTCAAGTCCCTGTCCTACGCCCAGGTGGCCGCCTCCGTCGGCGAGAAGGTCAATCCTTTCTACAAAGTGCCGCTGGAGCACACCGGGCTTGACATAATTGCCGTGCAGGGCGAACCCGTTTACGCCACGGCGTCGGGCTATGTCTCTGACGTCATCACTTCCCGCAAGGGACAGGGCAACGTGGTGGAGATAACCCACCCCGGCGGCTACGTGACGCGCTACGCCCATCTTTCAGACATTCAGGTGCGCAAGGGCGTGCAGGTGCGCAAAGGCGCCTGCGTGGGATATGTGGGCATCACGGGCAACAGCTTCGCCCCGCACCTCCATTATGAGATTATCAGGGACGGGGAGTACCTTGACCCGGTGAACTTCCTGTTCGCCTCGGTCACTCCGGACGAGTACCTGAACATGATGTATATGTCCGTGAACACCGGACAGTCGATGGACTAAAACACATTCCTATGGAGAAACTATACTATTCTATCAGCGAAGTGGCTAAGGAACTGGGCGAGAACGCGTCCTGCATCCGCTACTGGTCGGATTCCTTCCCCAAGTACATCAAGCCTTTCCGCAACGCAAAGGGCAACCGAATGTTCAAGGCAGAGGACATAGACACCCTGCGTCAGATCCAGCATCTTGTCAACGTCCAGGGCCTCAGGCTGGACGGAGTCGAGAAAGTGCTCAAGGGCGACCGCACCACCGTGGACAAGAATGCAAAGGCGCTTGCCTCCCTCAAGGAGATCAGGAGCCAGTTGGTTGACGTAAGGAATCTTCTGTAGTTATGCTCGTTAAAGAAGTTGCGGGCGTCCTGGAAGAATTCGCCCCCCTGCAGATACAGGAGTCCTGGGACAACAGCGGCCTCAGCGTGGGCTCTCCCGAAGCGGAGGTCAGCGGAATAATGCTGGGTCTTGACTGCACACCCCAGCTGGTGGACGAAGCCGTAGCCGCCGGCTGCAATCTCATAGTCACACACCATCCCCTCATATTCGGGCGCCTCAGCAAGATATGCCCCGAAGACCCCGTCGGCCTTGCCATAATCAAGGCGATACGCGCGGGCGTGGCAGTGTATTCTGCACACACCACCGCCGACAAGGTGCAGGGAGGAGTCAGTTGGGCCATGGCCCAGCGTCTGGGCCTCCAGAACATCCGCATCCTGGACGGAGACGAGACGGGACTGGGCGTTGTCGGAGACTTCCCGCAGGCGCTTGAATGGGAGCAGGCAGCGGCGCTGGTGAAGAAGGCTTTCAACCTCAAGACGCTGCGCTGTTCAAGGCCTTCCGGACCCGTGCGCACCGTGGCTATGTGCGGAGGTTCAGGCTCATCCCTGATAGACGCGGCGCGTGAAGCGGGTGCGCAGCTTTATCTGTGCGGAGACATCTCCTATCACCATTTTTTCACCCCCGAGGGCTTCTCCATAATGGACATCGGACATTTCGAAAGTGAAGTGGATATTGTGGGTGTTTTATTTGCGTTGTTAAGGAAAAAATTTCCTAACTTTGTTATTCACATCAGCGAAAACTTAAACAACAGTAATCCTGTATTTTATCTATAAAAAATATGGCAGCAGCAAAAAAGATTAAGAAGGTAGAGATTCCTATTGACCAGAGAGAAACTTTCGTGTCTCTCCAGAAGTCTTTTGCAGATTCCGAGATAAGCGTAGAGCAGAAACTCAAGACTCTGTACCAGCTTCAGGAGGCCGACAACGCTATCGACAAGATAGTTCAGCTCAGGGGAGAACTCCCTGCTGAGGTAAAGGCTCTGGAAGACGAACTGACCGCCCTCAACGACAAGATAGCCGGTATCAAGGACCTCATCCAGGCCTATACCGCATCAATCGAGAAGAACAAGCAGGCAATTGAAGAATGCGATGCAGAAATCGCAAAGTATCAGCACCAGCTGGAGAACATCGCCAACAGCCGCGAGTACGACTCCATAAACAAGGAGTTGGAGAACCAGGGACTGGAGCGCCAGATTGCCGAAAAGAACATAGGCGAGGCCAAGATGGCCATCTCCGAGAAGAAAGAGGACATAGAAGACCTCGAGCGCAGGGTTGAGATCCGCCTGGAAGACCTTGCAGCCAAGAAGGAAGAGCTGGAGTCCATCATCAACTCCACCGCAGACCAGGAGGCCAAACTCCAGGCTCGCAGGGACGAGTGCGCCAAAGTTATAGACGAGCGTACCATGAGCGCCTACGAGCGTATCCGCAAGAGCGTCCACAACCACCTTGCAGTGGTGTCCGTCTTCAATGAGGACAGCTGCGGAGGCTGCTTCAACACAATCACCCCGCAAAGGCTCATAGACATCGCTTCCAACAAGAAGCTGGTCATCTGCGAGCACTGCGGCCGAATCATTGTGAACCCCAAATTCGAATAATCAGCGTAAATGCCTGACCAGAAAAGAAATAAATATGTTTCTATGGAGCTTGAGATGGGTAACACACCCCCTCAGGCTCTTGACGTCGAAGAGGCGGTCCTCGGAGCGATGCTGCTGGAGCAGACGGCGGTCGACCTTGCAATGGAAGACCTTACCCCCAACTGCTTCTACGATCCTCGCCACAGGATGATCTTCGAGGCCATCTCCCATCTGGTCACGGACCATACCTCGGTGGATATCATCACCACCGCAAACAAACTCAAGCAGGAAGGGAACCTGGAAGCCGTAGGCGGAGTAGTAGTGCTTACAGAACTGTCCCAGAAGGTGGGCTCAGCCGCGCACATAGAGTACTACATAAAGATACTCAAGCAGAAGTCCATCCAGAGGGAACTCATAACCGCATCATACGACATCCTGCACCAGGCCTATGACGAGTCCGTCAACGTGGACGACCTCATAGACAACGCCCAGACCAAGATATTCGACGCCATCCAGAACAACCTCAAGAAAGAGGTCCAGGACATAGGCGCCCTCATAAACGAAGCTATGGGCGACATCCAGAAGATGCAGAACTCCACCGGCCTGAGCGGAGTCCCTTCGGGATTCGTGACGCTGGACACCATCACCATGGGCTGGCAGAAGTCAGACCTCATAATCCTGGCGGCCCGCCCGGCCATAGGAAAGACGGCATTCGCCCTGAATATGGCGCGCAACGCCGCCGTCGACCACCATATGCCGGTTGCGGTGTTCTCCCTTGAAATGTCCGCCGTTCAGCTCACCAAGCGTCTTATGACCAGCGAGTCCGGCCTTCCCGCCGACAAGATAAAAGGCGGAACCAAGCTGGAGCCGTTCGAGTGGGAGCAGCTGGACTACAAACTCAGGAACCTTTCCAAGGCACCCCTGTACATAGACGACACTCCCAGCATTCCGGTGATGGAATTCAGGACCAAGGTAAAGAACCTGGTAAAGAGCAAGGGCGTGCGCCTTGTGGTAGTGGACTATCTGCAGCTGATGCAGGGCCCGGCCGAACTGCGGGGAATGCGCGAGCAGGAGGTGGCCGCCATCTCCCGAACCCTCAAGCAGACCGCCAAGGAACTTGACGTGCCCATTATCGCGCTGTCCCAGCTCTCTCGCCAGACGGTGCAGCGTTCGGGAGGCAGCGGCAGGCCGCAGCTCTCCGACCTGCGCGAGTCCGGCTCAATAGAGCAGGACGCCGACATGGTAATCTTCATCCACCGTCCCGACGCCCTGGGTCTCTCGGCAGACCCGGCCGGAAAGGAGGAGACTCAGATAATCATTGCCAAGCACCGTAACGGATCAGTGGGAGAAATCCCTATGATCTTCAAGAGCGAGCAGATAAAGTTTATGGAGCAGACCGAAGCGCTTGACGTAAGGGCCGCTTCCATAGTGGCTTCCGGAATAAACGGATCGCCTTCGGACGATTTTCCCAATAATCCATTCTGATGGCAGGCAAGGCAGAAATATCCCATCCCGGGAAGGTCCTGCAGATTACACCCACGCAGGTCCTGGTTCAGATAGAAGCCAGGAGCGCCTGCGCCTCCTGCCACGCCTCCGCATTATGCGGAATGTCGGAATCTGAACAGAAAATAGTAAGCGTACCCGCCTCCCTCAGGGATGATTATCTTCCCGGACAGGAGGTGGACGTCGTTTTAAAGGCCTCTATGGGCCATAAGGCAGTATGGTTGGCTTACTGCATCCCGTTAGTAGTGTTATTGGCAGTGATGTTCACGGCCTTGAAGACAGGAGCGTCCGAACTGGCGGCCGCCGGTTTGGGAATTTGCGCTACGGCCATCTATTATTTCGTGATCTGGCTCTTCAGGGACAGGTTGCGCAACGAGTACAATTTTATCATTAGAAAGAGGCTTGAAATATGACGGGAACATTTCTTTGGACAGTGGGGATTCTGGCAGCCCTGGGCTTTGTCCTGGCTCTCATACTGTTCTTCATAGCCAAGAAATTCAAGGTTGAGGAGGACCCTCGGATTGACCTTGTTGAAAAAGCTCTCCCGGGAGCCAACTGTGGCGGATGCGGATTCGCCGGCTGCCGCGCCTTTGCGGATGCGGCGGTAAAGGCCCCCAACCTGGACAACAACTTCTGTCCGGTGGGAGGCAACGAGGTGATGAAACAGGTAGCCCAGATACTGGGATACGAGATCAAGCAGCAGTCTCCCAAGGTTGCGGTCCTGCGTTGCAACGGTTCTTGTGAGAACCGCCCGCGCATAAACACCTACGACGGAGTACAGTCCTGCCGCGTGAAGGCCGCCCTGTACGCAGGGGACACCCTGTGTCCGTACGGCTGCCTCGGCTGCGGCGACTGCGTGGCCGCCTGCAAGTTCGGAGCGCTCTCCATCAATCCCGAGACTCTGCTTCCGGAGGTGGACGAGGAGAAGTGCACCGCCTGCGGCGCCTGTACCAAGGCCTGCCCCAAGGGGCTCATAGAGCTTCGCAACAAGGGGCCTCGCTCTATGCGAGTGTATGTTGCCTGCTCCAACAAGGATAAAGGAATGTATACCCGCAAGGCCTGCAAGGCCGGTTGCATAGGCTGCGGCAAATGCGCCAAGGTTTGCGCCCAGGAGGCCATAACCATAGAGAACAACCTGGCCTATATAGACTACACAAAGTGCAAGCTCTGCAAGAAATGCGTCGCCGAGTGCCCCATAGGCGCCATCCACGCAGTCAATTTCCCTGTCCTTAAACCCAAGCCCGCTCCTGCGGAGGAAAGCAAAAAGGAGGCAGCAAATGAGTAAACTGACATTCCACATTGGAGGAGTCCATCCGGACGACGCAAAACTCTCGCACGCTTGCGCCATAGAGGTGCTGCCTCTTCCTCCAGTTGTATATGTATCGATGGCCCAGCATCTTGGAGCTCCTGCCACGCCTTGCGTGGCGGCTGGCGACAAGGTGAAGGTGGGCACAGTCATAGGGGAGCCTACAGGCTTCATATCAGGTTATGTCCATTCCCCGGCATCAGGCAAGGTAAAGTCCGTCGCCCCGCGCAAGGACCTGGCCGGCAACAACGTGATGCACGTAGAAATAGAGGTGGATCCCGAAGGTGAGGAGTGGGAAGAGGACATCGACCGCTCCGACACCCTTGTAACCGAGATTCCCACGGATCACGCGGCCGTGATTGAAAAAATCAAGCAGTGCGGCGTCGTGGGCCTTGGCGGAGCCACTTTCCCCACTCACGTGAAACTCAATCCCGCCCCGGGCTCAAAGGCCGACTGCCTTCTGCTGAACGGATCCGAGTGCGAGCCTTACCTCACCAGCGACTACCGCATTATGCTGGAGCGCCCCCAGGAGATAATCGTTGGCGCGGCAATAATGCAGATGGTGCTGGGAGGATGCCGTTGCGTGATAGCAATAGAGGAAAACAAGCCGGAGGCCGTCAAGACAATGCAGGCCGCCCTCGCCCAACTTGGCTACAAGAATATGGAGATAGCCGTCCTCAAGAAGAAATATCCGCAGGGAGGTGAGAAGCAGCTGATAGACGCAGTGCTCGGACGTCAGGTCAAGAGCGGCGCGCTTCCAATAAGCGTTGGCTGCGTAGTTCAGAATGTAGCCACCTCGCTGGCTGTATACGAGGCTGTTCAGAAGAACAAGCCCCTTATCACCAACACTCTTACCATAACCGGAGACTGCATTCCCGCAAGCGCCCAGCATAATTTCCTGTTCAGGATAGGAATGCCGCTGAGCTATATCGCAGAGCAGGCCGGGGGAGTTCCTGAATCCGCAGCCAAGATAGTCAGCGGAGGCCCGATGATGGGAAAGGCCGTCGCCAATCTTGACGCCACCGCAGTGAAGGGTACAGCCTCGCTGCTGTTCCTCTCAAAGGAGACCACCAAGAGGCATCCTGAAGGCTATTGCATCCGCTGCGGCCACTGCGCCGATTCTTGCCCTATGGGGCTGGAGCCCTTCTTCATCAACCGCCTTTACAAGGCGGGCGACCTGGAGGGACTGGAGGCCGCCTCGGCGCAGGACTGCATTGAATGCGGATGCTGCCAGTATTCGTGCCCGGCAAGCATCCCTCTGGTGGATAATCTGAGAATGGCCAAAGGCCAGGTAATGGCTGTAATTAAAAACAGGCGCAGCAATGGAAAATAAGATAGTATCCCCAAATCCGCATATCCACACCAGGACTTCCACCGCATCCCTGATGCTGGACGTGATAATAGCCCTGGCCCCTTCTATGGCGCTGTCAGTGCTGTTCTATGGATGGTCCGCCCTGATGCTGCTGGCGCTCGGCGCCGGATTCTGCGTCCTGCTGGAATGGGCCATCGCAAAGTGGATGATGCGCAAGCCTCAGTTGTTCTGCCCTTCGGCCGCCGCCCTCACCGGCTTGCTGCTGGCGCTCAATATGCCGCCTTCCACTCCCTGGTGGACGGTGCTCATCGGCGCCATAGTGGCCATAGGCGTAGCCAAGATGTCCTTCGGAGGAATGGGACAGAACGTATTCAACCCGGCTATTACCGGTCGTGTGTTCCTGCTGATATCGTTCCCGCAGCAGCTTACCACCTGGGACATCCCCAAGGGATTCATCGGAGGCATTGATGCCGTTTCAGGCCCTACCGTCCTATCCCAGGCAAAACTTGGCGGGGCTGCGTCGGTGGCCGACCTGGACCTTTTCAAGACGTTCCTGCTGAACCCCGGAGGATCGCTCGGAGAAATCTCCGGCCTGGCCCTTCTGGTGGGATTCGTCTACCTGCTTTGCCGCAAGGTGGTTAAGCCGTGGATACCTCTCAGCATCTTTGTGACAGTGGCGGTTATTTCCTCCATTTTCCACCTGTGCAACCCTGAACTGTATACCGGGCCGGTATTCAACCTGGTTGCAGGAGGACTTATCCTCGGAGCCTGCTTCATGGCAACGGATTATGTCACTTCCCCTATGAGCGATTGGGGTGGGGTGCTCTTCGGAGCCGGCATCGGCTTGATAGTTATGATGATACGCTACTTCGGATCCTATCCGGAGGGCGTATCGTTCTCCATACTTTTAATGAATATGACGGTGCCTCTGATTGACAGGGCGTTCCACCGCAAGAAATTCGGTTACGGGAGGGCTTAGAAATGGCAGCACAGTCTACACTCAAAAATATGTTGCTCTGCCTCACGCTGGTATGCCTGCTTTGCGCGGCCATACTGGGCGGAGTTTACGCAATGACTTACAGTCCTATACAGAAGACCAACGAGAACATTCTCAAGGCTTCCATAGGCGCAGTCCTTCCCGAGGGAGGGTCAATCTC
>JAGCVB010000043.1 GCA_017962585.1 Bacteroidales bacterium | reverse complement strand
TAACGCTTGAGCCAGTAAGAGATGTGCTCTATGTCAATGGACTTGTTCTCCATTGTGATGGCCTTCTCCACCGGAATCACGTGCATTCCGATTCCGGATCCTCCCATTGGAATCATAGGGGTTATCTTTTCCAGGGGGAGGAAGGTCATCCTCTCGAAGAACATTCCCAGTTCGGGATGGCGGTCCATCAGTTCCGTGTTCATATTGGAATACTCTGCGGAACCGGGCACGAAGAGAGGCACCCAGTAGATGCGGTCCTCCCTGTTGTAGGTGGTTCCGGGAACGGGGCCGTCCTTGGTGTACTTGTCGCCGTAATCGTATTCCAGCACACCCAGGTACGCCAGTTTGTCAAGAAGGTCGTCGAAGGATTTGTCGTCAGGGGTATAGTGCTTTTCTGCATTCCACTGGTGCAGCAGGGCGTAAGTCCTGTGCTCGCGCACCTTGAGCATCTTCTTGGGAAGCATATCCAGCAGGAGGTCGAGAGCCGCCTCGCGTGTCTGAGCGTCCATCTCGTCCTCGAAGATGCAGGCAAGGCCCCAGTACTCTGGGGCGTCGGTAGTCATCTTTATCTTTCCGGGGACGCGGTCCGTTACCTTGCGGACAAATTTCAGAAGTTTAGGATTGGGATTCTTGTCGCCCTTATGCTTGGGGACAAATTTGGTTGACATTTCAGGCATATAAAGCGTGGTATTAGTTTTTCCAGTTCAGGACTTGCTCGTATATCCACTGCGCGAAGTTTTCAACGCCCTCTCCGGTTTTGGCACAGACAGGTATTACACGGGCTTCAGGGTTGCGCATATGGATGTACTCGGTACATTTTTCAAGGTCGAAGTCGAAATACGGCATCACGTCAATCTTGTTGATTACAACAGTGTCGCAGACAGAGAACATCAAGGGGTACTTCAAAGGCTTGTCGTGTCCCTCGGGTACCGAAAGGATCATCGCGTTGCAGACGCTGCCGGTGTCGAACTCAGCCGGGCATACCAGGTTGCCCACGTTCTCAAGGATAACCAGGTCTATGCCGTCCAGGTCCAGGCCGTCAAGGCCCTGGCGGGTCATCTCTGCGTCCAGGTGGCACATACCTCCGGTATGCAGCTGGATGGACTGGATTCCCGTGGCCTCCTTGATTTTTACGGCGTCCACGTCGCTGTCGATGTCGGCTTCCATCACTGCTATGCGCAGCTTGTCCTTGAGCAGGTTTATGGTCTTTATCAAGGTGGTGGTCTTGCCGCTTCCTGGCGCGGACATCAGGTTGAGGAGGAAGACTCCCTTGCCTTTCAGTTCGCTTCGGAGGGCGTCCGCGTCCTTTTCGTTCTCGGCGAAAACGCTCTTTTTAATCTCAATAACCTTGATTTGATTCATATTGTAATCATTAACGTCCATTTAAACGATACAATATACGCATTATTATCGGATTTCCATCAAATAATAAGAAAAGCTTGTTTGTCAGATATGAAATAAAGTGCGTATATTTACACTGATGGACAGACCCGTAAACAGCCCCGAGGCAATGATAGCGACAATCCGCAGGTATGGAGTGCTTCCGCTCTTCAGGAGCAGCATCCCCGGATGGTCCGTAGAAGAGATGACAGCCCCGGGATGCTGGTTCGACACAGAAGGCGTCCTGGGCCCCTGGGACTGGAAAGTGGACGCCGTGCAGCAGGGAGACATAGCCTATGGCAGGTTCATCGACGGCAAGGCCGCATTCGCCACCGTAGACTGGTACAGGCACCTGATGAACTGGCGACGCAGCCTCCCCCGCTACCGTGTGGCTCTGGGTGAACGGTACAAGACAGCCACCAACGGAGACCGCCTGAACAAGGCCTTGGCCCCCGCAATCCTATCCGCCGTAAGGGCGGAAGGAGAGATTCGGGCGGAGGGCCTGCGCACAGTGTGCTCCCAGGCAGTAACGCCGTCCCTTCTCAAGAGCCTCGGCGCCAAGTACAAGCCCCTGCTGGTGCCTTCGGTCAAGAAGAACATTTACGACGGCGTGGCCCGCTTCCTCCAGATGGGGACGTGGCTGGTAGTCGGAGACATTGAACGCGTCTACCGCGGCGCAGACCTCACTTACAACGGTTGGCAGCGCTCCTCCCTCACCACTCCCGACGAGTTGTTCGGCAGCGGCAAAGCCGACGCGGACGCCCCGGCCTGGGCCAGGATGTTCGAGAGCGAGACCGGTTATGGTACTGAAAGCATTGAATGTACGCCGGAAGAGTCCCGAAGGAAGGTCATAGATCACATTTTGGAACTGGTTCCCATTGCTTCTGAAGACAAACTGAACAGAATAATTTAAAACTGAATATATGGAAAATAAGGAATTCGCTTACAAAGGGTTTGTGCTCAACGGCTTCCTCGCGCTGCTGTTCACACTGGCCTTACTTGCCGGAGCAATCTTCTGTTTCGCAAATGCAGGCGCCCGCCCCGCCCTGCCGCTGTTAGGAATCTTTTTGGTATTCCTTTTCATCCTCAGCGTCAACGGCTTCATAAAACTTGAGCCTAACGAGGCAAAAGTCCTGGTATTCTTCGGAAAA
Source organism: Bacteroidales bacterium (assembly GCA_017962585.1). Lineage (GTDB taxonomy): Bacteria > Bacteroidota > Bacteroidia > Bacteroidales > UBA932 > Cryptobacteroides. Next base: position 452 of record JAGCVB010000043.1, on the reverse strand, counting down.
TACAGCGGCACATTCAGCCGTACGGGATTCTACTGGGTCAATCCCCTGCTCAACAAGAAAAGCGTGAGTCTGCGCGCCCGCAACTTGAATCCGGAGCCCATAAAGGTGAACGACAAATCCGGAAATCCCGTACTCATAGGAATGGTCCTGGTATGGAAACTCGAGAACACCTACAAGGCTCTGTTCGAGATTGACAGCCAGTCTCTTGCTCCGGTAGTGACCAATTCCCGCGGAGGTGCCAGCAGCTCTTTTGCAAACGCCTTCGAGAACTTCGTGCGCGTACAGAGCGACGCCGCCCTGCGCCAAGTTGCCGGATGCTACGCCTACGACAACGCCGACTCAGCCGACGAACTCACCCTCCGCAGCAACGCCGAGGAAATCAACGAGCAGCTGGTACAGACGCTCAACGACCGCCTTTCGATGGCAGGCATCCACGTAACCGAGGCCAGGAT
>JAGCVB010000042.1 GCA_017962585.1 Bacteroidales bacterium | reverse complement strand
TCCGCTTCTCTATGGACGAGACCGTTCTCATTACCGGACTTTGCAACAACCAGACTATGCGTACCAGTGAAATGGCAGACCTGCGGGTAGTTGTCATCGGGCGTGACAAGCAGCCCGACGAAGACATGCTGGAACTGGCAGAGGATCTGGACATCACCCTTATCAAGTCTAAATTCAGTATTTTCAAAATCAGCGGCATTTTGTACGAAGCCGGAATTAAACCACTTTATTGATAATGCACTATACATTTGATATAGAGCGCGGTAACTTTACCGATGCCGGACAGGCGTCCAGCAGCGTCAAGCGAACCCTCAAGCATCTGGGAGTGGCTCCAGCCAACATCAAGCGCACAGTAGTGGCGCTCTTCGAGGCGGAGATCAATGCCATTGCGCACGCATACGGCGGCACGATAGACGTTGACATAGACGACCAGAAGATAGTGATGGTGGTGGCCGACAAGGGCCCCGGCATCCCGAATCTGGACCTCGCCATGCAAGAAGGCTGGTCAACCGCTTCCGCGGAAGTCCGCGAAATGGGTTACGGCGCCGGCATGGGCCTGCCGAACATCAAGAAGAATACCGACGACCTGAAGATAGAATCCACAGTCGGCGTCGGAACCACAGTAACAATGACAGTATTTTTTGCCTAAGATATGGCTGCACAAGAAACCTTTTTCGGTCATTCACTCAAGGTTGACAAGAGCCGTTGCCTGGGCTGCACCACCTGTATGCGCTCGTGCCCTACCGGGGCAATACGCATCCGTGGCGGAAAAGCGGTGGTGTACGACAATAAATGCGTGGACTGCGGAAACTGTATGAAAGTATGTCCGCACAAGGCCATCTATATTCAACAGGATGACTTTGCCCTGATCCATAATTACGAATACAGGGTATGCCTTGTTCCCACCACTTTCATCGGTCAGTTCGAAGAGAAGTTCAGGACCAGGGAGATTTACGCCTGCCTCAAGAAACTGGGATTCACCCATATCTACGAGGTGGAGCACGAGGTCGAATACGTAGTTGAACTCTACAAGAAGTACATTGCCAAGCATCCTGAGATACGCACCTTCATATCTCCTTATTGCCCTGCAGTAATCCGTCTTATCCAGGTAAGGTTCCCGTCTCTGGTGGACAACATAATAAGGGTCAGGGCGCCTTTCGAACTGGCAGCCCACATAATGACCAACCGTCTGATGGACGAGGGTGCCTCCCGTGAGTCTATAGGTGTTTTCTACGTCACTCCGTGTGCGGCCAAGATTGCGGCAGTCAAGTATCCTGTCAGCAACAAGGAGACAATGATTACCGGAGTCATCAATATGGACTTCCTCTTCAACAAGGTTCAGCTGATGCTCCGCGAATCTAAGAAAGACGCCGAAGCTATCAACCATTCCCTCACTTCCAGGGACATCCTGTGGCCCCTTCCCGGTGGGGAAGCCTCTCTGTTCAGGGGCTCGCATTACGCCGTTGACGGCCTTCAGAACGTCCTGAATTTCCTGGAGAGGCTTGAAGACGAAACTGTAGATGCGAGAGGCCTTGTAGAGATGCGTATCTGCGACCAGGGCTGCGTGGGCGGAGTACTCGCCACCAACAACCGTTTCGTGGCTCGCAAGAGGCTTGAAGACCGCGCCCGTCTCCTGGACCAGCCGGACCGTCCCCTGAACCGTTATACCCGTTACAACAATCCTGAATTCTGCAAATGGATTGATGAGCAGATGGAAATAGACGAGATTACCCCGCACTCCATCTACAAGCTGGACGACAACTTTGCCGAGGCCATAAAGATGGCCGAAAGGATGAAGAAGATAGAGAAGGCCCTTCCCGGCGTGAACTGCTCCGCCTGCGGCGCGCCTTCCTGCGCCGCCCTGGCAGAGGACATAGTCCGCGGAGACGCCGACATCAGTTCCTGCATGTTCATCAACCGCCATTCCCAGGCCTCTGAAGACGCAATACGCAACATCTGGGGAGACCGTATCAAGACTAGAACTATTAACCAAGACAAATCAGAATAAACTATAACTATGACAGTCAAGGATATTATTGAAAAACTGGACCTGCAGTGCCTCAATGAGGCTAACCTGGATGCTGAAGTGACCGGAGCATATGCTTCCGACCTTCTCAGCGACGTAATGGGCAATGCCCGGAGCGGCCAGGTTTGGATAACCATGCAGACCCACAAGAACGTCACAGCCATTGCGTCCCTCAGGGACCTTCCCGCCGTCATCATAGTCCGCGGGGGAGCGCCCGACGAGGATATGCTGGAACACGCCAAGGACGAGGACATCTGCATCCTGGTTAGCCAGGAGCCCACCTTCCAAGTTTGCGGAAAGCTCTACGAGATCCTTAAGTAGCCTCCCGTGAAATTCAAGGCCGACATGCACATCCACTCGGTGCTGTCCCCCTGCGGCGACATCGAGATGAGCCCTTCCGCAATCGTTGCGACTGCGAAAGAGCGGGGATTGGACATAATAGGCCTTACAGACCACAACTCCACCCTCAATGCCGACGTGACGCGTCGTCTGGGGGAGAAAGTCGGCCTGAACGTATTGATGGGAGCGGAGGTAACCACCAAGGAAGAAGTCCACTGCCTTGGTTTTATGCCTACGGTGGAGAAACTGGCCGAGTTCCAGGCCTTCCTGGACTCCCGAGTGATCTTTTTCGAGAACGACGTTGACAAATTCGGATACCAGTTTGTGGTTGACGAGGATGAAAACGTCCTGGACGAAGTTCCTCACCTGCTGATAAATGCCCTGGACCTTCCTATGCTGGAGCTTCAGCAAAAGGTATATGAACTGGGCGGAATCTTCATTCCCGCGCATATAGACAGGCCCACTTTCAGTCTTTCTTCACAGTTGGGATTCGTCCCGGACAAGCTCAAGTTCCACGCGATGGAACTCAGTTATTACTGCAAGAGGGACAACTACAAGTTCCTGGAGGACTGCCCCTGGTTCAGCGATTTCAACTTCATCCAGAGCAGTGACGCGCATTATGTAGAGGACATCGGGAAGATATACAGCGTCCTGGAGATGCCTTCTTTCAGTTTTGACAATTTCAAGGAAGCCCTCCGTCCCGGAGAGCCGGTCATTTTGTAATATGAAAAGCCTGGACCTTCATATAATTGACATCACTCACAATTCCATCCGTGCCGGTGCCACCCAGATAACAATCGAGATGGAAGACAGCGTCCTGAAAGACCTGCTTTCAATTAAGATCATAGACAACGGCTGCGGTATGCCTGAAGATATGATAGAGGCCATCAACGACCGCTTCTATTCCTGCCGCAAGGAACGCAAGATAGGAATGGGAATAGCGCTCCTTAAGTTCCACTCCCAGATTTGCAACGGCAATTTCTACCTCAAGTCCAAGGTGGGGGAGGGAACGGAGATATATGCCTCCTACCAGCGTTCACACGTCGACCTGCAACCTAAGGGGGATCTCTCAGGGTGCTTTGCCAATTTCATCTGCCAGTACCAGGACATCAATTTCATCATCCGCTACATAACGGACGAAGACACATTCGAGCTAAGCACTGCAGACGTGAAGGAAGTGTTCGAGGGGATGAATCTCAATGATTACGAAATCATCAAGAGCCTGACGGAACTTATTCACGAGAATATCGGAGCCTAGGGCAGCGAGATGCGGGGGAGAATACCCTGCAGGTAAGCAATAGCGAGGCCGTAGTTGGTAATGGGAACACCTGCCGCTACGGCTTTCCTTATGCGCGAGCGCACCAGTCGCGCGTTGGCCACGCACGCTCCGCAGTGGATGATCAGGCTGTAAGGCGACAGGTCTTCGGGGAAGTTGTTGCCGGCAGCAATATCCACCGTAAGATCCCCGACCTGGTCGGGGATGACAGTTCCGTCATGGCCGGCGTGATCGGCCATCCCGACGCGTTTGCGTAGCATAGCAGGTATTTTCACGCGTCCAATGTCTTCTGTATCAGGTACGTGAGTGCAAGCCTCGGCAATGAGTACGCGGCCGCCGGGGCGCAGGTTTTCTATTGCCAGGGCTCCCTTAACGAATACGTTGAGGTCTCCTTTTGCAGCAGCCAACAGTACGGAAAAAGATGTAAGGGACCAGTCTTGCGGAATTGTCTTGTTCACCAGGCCGAATACCTGGGAATCCGTGATCACCAGGTCCGGTTTCCCGGCAAGGCTGCGCATTGCATCAGGCAAAGACTCGTGGGTACAGCAGTGGGGGATGCATCCCCTGTCGAGCAGTTCCCTGAGTATCTGCACCTGCGGCAGGATGAGGCGGCCTTTGGGGGCCTCCTTGTCCTGGGGCATCACCAGAAGGACGCTGCTGCCAGGCCCTACCAGATTGCCTGTAAGGTATTTGCTTTCTTCCTGGGGCGCTACGGCGGCGATGCGTTCCAGCAGGGAGTCTATGCTCTGCCCCCGCTTGTAGATGACGGCAGGGATGCCGGCATCCTCAAACTGCGGCAGGAGCGACTCGTCCAGGAGCACTGCGACGTCGGTCTCGTCCATCACCGCCTTTGTAAGGCGCTGGCGCTCAGCTCCCAGTGTGCCGGTGTCATCCAGGCCGGCGGTGTCTATGAGCACGCAGGGGCCCAGACCCGGCAGTTCCGCAATCTTGCGGACAGGGTCGGTGGTGGTGCCCGGAACTGGGCTCACCAGGGACACTTCCTGTCCGCAGATGGCGTTCACCAGGGTGGACTTGCCGCTGTTGGTAGGTCCGAAGAAAGCAATGTGAAGGCGTTCCATACTAGAATCTGAAGTCGCGGGCGCCGCCTTCGATGGCCTTCAGGCGCTGCTCGGTTATCTCGCGGGTGCGGCCTTCGGGAATGTCGGTGATGCTGCGCGCTATTAGAGCTTCGCCCACTTCGCGGGTGGCCGGGGAGGCGTAGTCCATCAGATATTCCTTCAGGGTCATAAGGGCGTTAGGGGTGCAGCAGAGGCTTATCTTGCCGCTCTTGCACAGGCTCATAAAGCGGTCTCCGGTGCGGCCCTCGCGGTAGCAGGCGGTGCAGAAACTGGGGATATGGTCGTTCTGCAGGAGCCACCTGACAACCTCGTCAAGGGTGCGGGTGTCGGAGACGTCGAACTGGGAAGTCTCGTCGTGCCTCTCCTCAGTTGTGTAGCCGCCGACGCTGGTGCGGGATCCTCCGCTTATCTGGGAGATGCCGCAGTGCAGCAGCTGCTCCCTCATCCTGGGCGACTCCCTTGTTGAGATGATCATTCCGGTATAAGGCACGGCCACGCGGAGCACGGCTACCAGTTTGCGGAAGATGGGGTCCGGAAGAGCGTCGGGGAAGTCTTCTGTGGAGATGTCCTCGGCAGGGCATATGCGCGGAACGCTGATTGTGTGAGGTCCTACGCCGAAGCGTGCCTCAAGGTGCTCGGCGTGCATCAGCAGGCCGACAAGTTCGTACCTGTAGTTGTTGAGGCCGAAGAGGACGCCTACGCCAACGTCGTCGCAGCCGCCTTCCTGGGCTCGGTCCATGGCCTCAGTATGCCAGTCATAGTTGCTCTTGGGGCCTGTGGGGTGCAGAATCTGGTACTGCTCCTTGTTGTAGGTCTCCTGGAACAGGATGTATGTTCCGATACCGGCGGCCTTGAGCTTGCGGTAGGACTCAACATCCGTGGCGGCAATGTTCACGTTGACCCTGCGGATGGAGTTGCCTCCTTCGTTGACAGAGTAGATGGTCTTGATGGAATCCAGGATGTACTCCAGAGGGTTGTATACCGGGTGCTCGCCGGACTCGACCGCCAGACGCTTGTGGCCTATGCGGATGAGGGCTCGAACTTCGGCCTCTATTTCTTCCTGAGTAAGTTTCTTGCGCGGGATGGTCTTGTTCTTCAGGTGATAAGGACAGTAAACGCATCCGTTTACGCAATAATTTGAGAGGTACAGAGGGGCGAAGAGGACGATTCTGTTGCCGTAGAACTTCTGTTTGATTTCAGCGGCCAGATTGTAGATGCGCTCCTCTATTTCAGGGTCGTTGCAGTCCATCAGGATTGCAGCCTCCCTATGGGTCAGGCCTTTGCATTTTGCGGCCTTCTCCAGGATTTCGAGCACGCGGGCACGGTTGCCGCTTTCACGTGACGCTTCCTGGAGACTTTCTAATATTTCGTCGTGATTTATAAAATCATCGGCATGGACAGATTGGGGGTTGTACATATTCAATGTGAATGAATTATTGCAAACTTAAAGATACGACTTTTCCCCCGACTATTCGTCGTTTTTTTTAAGTATTTTAAAAAATACTTAAATACGAAGAATCTATTTGATGATGCGGTAGTAATCTTCCTTGCGGGGCTTGGGAGGAAGGGGTTCCATATTGGGATATCCCAGTGCCAGCGCACCCACTCCGATCACGTCTTCCTTCACGCCGAGCTCTTTCAGAAGGGCCTTTCCTTCTTCTGTCTCGAACATCTCGCGCTCGCGGTTGATCCAGCAGGAACCCAGACCAATAGCGTAGGCTGCGTTCATCATGTTGCCCAGTACCAGGCTGGCATCCGGAACGCCGTTGGCCCATTTCTCCGGACGGGAGGCAAATACCAGAACATATGTCGGAGCTCCGTAAAAAGGATTCACGTCACGGCCCCATACTTCGGCGTTAAGCTTTGCAATCTTCTCCATAAGTTCCGGATTCTGAACAGCCACTATCCACGGATCCTGGAATCCCATTGCGGTAGGGGCCCATGTGCCGGCCTCAAGGACGGTCTTGAGCTCCTCGTCTGTAATCTGATCTTTCTTGAATTTCCTGATGCTGCGGCGGTTCTTAAGCGCCTCGATAACTGTATTGTTCATAATTAACCTCCCATCGATTAATGATATGTGATTATAAGATTTTCATTGCAATGTAAGCACAAGCTTCGGCATCTGCAAGGGCATGATGGTGATTCTCAAGATTGTATCCGCACGCAGCGGCCACTGTCTGAAGCTGGAAGTTGGGGAGAATCCTTCCAAAATGACGTCTGGCGGCGCGTAGCGTGTCAAAGAACTCATACTCCGGATAATCCATCTGGTAAACCTTGAAAACTTCTTTCAGGCATCCTTCGTCAAAGCGGCTGTTATGTGCCACCAGAGGAAGACCTTCTATCATAGGAGCAATTTTCTCCCAGACATACGGAAAGACGGGGGCGTCATCTGTATCATCCTCGCACAACCCGTGAACCATCTTGCAGAACCACTGGTAATACTCCGGCTCCGGATGGATCAGGCTATAGAAGTAGTCCACGATCTTTCCGCCGCGTACAATCACCACTCCGACGCTGCATACGCTGGACCGATACTCGTTGGCTGTCTCGAAATCTATTGCTGCGAAATCCGTCATGTTTAATGATCTCAGTCTTCGGGGACCTGTTTCTTGAGTTTTTTGCGGTCGTAGACCTTCTTGGATTTGTGGAGCGCTTTGCGGAAAGATATTGGTTTCCCGTGCTCGGCTATCTCCTCCAGCCGCGCCGCCCTCCGCTGCGCCAGCATATAATCCGCCTCCGTAATCCTCATCCTCTTCTGTCCCTTCTTCTTTTTCATACCTAAATATAGTAAAAAATCATTTATGGGCAATTCGGAGGGCAGAGCCCGACCCAGGGGAGTTTGAGGGGGTGCGCCCCCTCATTGGATACGTGCTCCAACAAAAAAACCAGCCATTGCGGCTGGTTTTTTTGTGGAGCATAGCGGAATCGAACCGCTGACCTTTTGAATGCCATTCAAACGCTCTACCAACTGAGCTAATACCCCTTTGTGGATTGCAAATATACAACTTTTTCCGGAAATCAAAGCAGAGGAGCGATAATTCCTGCCAATTGTTCATTCTCCAGCAGGAATCCGTCGTGCCCGAAGTCAGAGAACATACGTGCAAAATGGCAGTTTGGAATCATATCGGACATTTCCTTGACCTCTGAGCAAGGGAAGAGGCAGTCTGTGTCAATACCCGCTGCCACGCAGTTTGCAGTAATGCGTGAAAGAGCTGCCTGGCACCCGCCCCTGCCGCGGCCCACGTTGTGGCTGTCAAGGCTGTAAGACAGTGACCAGTAGCTGTATGCGTCAAAGCGGTCGGACAGTTTCTTGCCCTGATACCTCTCGTAGGTGCAGGCCTTGTTGGCGAAAAGGGTGTCTGGATCCGTCTCGCTCTGGGTGAGCTTGTACCCTTCATAACTGCGGTATGATATGAGGGCTATGGCGCGGGCGGCGCGAAGACCGGCTTCACCTCCTTTGAGGCTGGCGGCCTCGCGGAAGGTGGGATCGGCTTCCATAGCCATCCTCTGGGCTTCTTCGTATGCTGTGAGGTATGCGCTGGTGCGGTGGAGGGTTGCCATGAAAATGGCGTTCTTCACACGCTCAGGCTGCATTATGCTCATTTCCAATGCCTGGAAACCACCTATGGAAGGACCCATAAGGATATCTACCTTCTCTATTCCCAGGTAATCCATAACTGCAAAGTTGCATTTGCATATGTCTCTCACGGTGACGCGAGGGAAATCGAAGTAGAACGGTTTTCCGGTGGCTGGATTGATGCTGGCCGGACTGGTTGTTCCGTAGGGAGAGCCCAGCATATTGACACAGACCACATAATACTTGTCCGGATCTATGAACTTACCGGGCCCTACAAGGCCTGGCCACCAGTCCTGAGGGTCTGAATTGCCGGTGAGAGCATGGCAGATCCATACCACCTTGTCTCCTTTGGAGTATGCCTGGTCGGAGGTATGGTATACTACGTCCACCGTATCCAGGTGGCCGCCTGCTTCGAACTGGAAGTCGTGCAACTGTATCTTGTGGTGTTCCATATGTTTATTTCTGTGCCGCGGCCTCGAATGCCTGCTTGAAGTCTGCTATGAGGTCTTCGGGGTCCTCCAGACCTATGCTCAGGCGCATCAGGTCAGGATCGACACCAGCCTCTCGAAGCTGCTCGTCGGTAAGCTGGCGGTGAGTGTGTGCCGCAGGGTGAAGGATGCAGGTATATGCGTCGGCTACGTGAGTCTCTATGGTGACAAGCCTCAGGTGGTCCATGAAGCGGTTTGTGAATTCCCTGTCCGCATTCAGCGCGAAGGCCATCACTCCGCAGGTGCCTTCAGGCATGTACTTGAGCTGCAGGGCGTGGTCGGGGTCGCTTTCCAGTTCGGGGAAGCGCACCCACTTTACTGCAGGATGGCTCTCCAGGAACCTGGCAACCTTGAGCGCGCTGCTGTTGTGGCGCTTTACCCTTACCTCCAGGCTTTGGAGACCCAGGTTGATATAATATGCGTTCTGGGGGCTCTGGATGCATCCGAAGTCCCTCATCAGCTGGCTGGTAGCCTTGGTGATGTAAGCCAGTTTGCCGAATTTCTTGGTATAGGTAAGTCCGTGATAGGAAGGGTCAGGGGAGCAGAGTCCAGGATACTTGTCGGCATATTTGTCCCAGGGGAAATTGCCGCTGTCCACTATGGCGCCTCCCACTGACGAACCGTGGCCGTCGATGTACTTGGTGGTGGAATGCGTCACGATGTCGGCTCCAAATTCTATAGGACGGCAGAATACCGGGGTTGGGAAGGTGTTGTCTATGATGAGGGGAACTCCGTGGGAATGGGCTATGCGGGCCATTCTCTCAATATCCAGAACGCGTACACCGGGGTTGGTGAGAGTCTCGGCGAACAAGAGCTTTGTATTGGGCTTGAACGCTTTATCGAACTCCTCGTCTGAGGCGTTCTGGTCAATCACGGTAACGTCTATTCCCATTTTCCTGAAGGTGGTGACGAACAGGTTATATGTTCCGCCGTATATGTTCGCGGTGGTTATCATATGCTGTCCGGCCTCGCATATGTTGAAGCAGGCGAAGAAGTTGGCTGCCTGTCCAGATGATGTGAGCATGCCGGCGACACCGCCTTCCATTGCTGCGAGCCTTGCGGCAACGTGGTCGTTGGTAGGGTTCTGGAGACGAGTATAGAAGTAGCCTGTTTCTTCAAGGTCGAAGAGGCGGCCCATCTGGTCGCTCGTGGTGTATTTGAATGTGGTGCTCTGGATTATCGGAATCTGGCGGGGACCGCCGTTCTCAGGCTCGTATCCTGCGTGGACACCAAGGGTGCCGATCTTGTCCTTGTTCATGTAACTAACCTATTAAAATCATACAAAGTTAATTCTTTTGAATGAAATTCAAGAATCAGAATATCAAATGTTATTTCGTATATTTGCAGATTACAGGCTTGATAGTATGGGAATATTCGACAAAGGCGTACAGAAGACAAAACTGAACTTCTTCCAGAAGCTCCACAGGGCCATCACAGCCCGTTCTACAGTGGACGACGACACCCTCGATGCCATCGAGGAAGCCCTCATAGCCTCCGATATGGGTGTGGATACAACCCTTAAGATAATAGACAATCTTGAGGAGAGGGTGCGCAAGGACAAGTATATGTCCTTCGAAGAGCTGGTAGGCCTTCTGCGTGACGAGATTTCCCAACTGATAAACGTAGGTGATGAGGAAATCCAGGCCTTTGATTTCTCCAAGAAGCCCTATGTCATAATGGTAGTGGGCGTCAACGGAGTGGGGAAGACAACCACTATTGGCAAGCTGGCCGCAAGCCTTCGCGCCCAGGGCAAGAAGGTGATGATAGGCGCAGCCGACACCTTCCGCGCCGCAGCGGTGGAGCAGCTGCAGATATGGGCCGACAGGGCGGGCGTGGACATCGTCAAGCAGGCTATGGGCTCCGACCCTGCTTCCGTGGCGTACGATACCGTGCGTTCGGCAGTGGCCAAGGAGGCCGACGTGGTGCTGATAGACACCGCAGGGCGCCTTCATAACAGGATAGACCTGATGAACGAGCTCACCAAGATACGCAACGTGATGCGCAAGGTGGTACCGGACGCTCCGCACGAGGTGCTGCTGGTTCTGGACGCCTCCACCGGGCAGAACGCCTTCCAGCAGGCCAAGGAGTTCTCGCGTGCCACAGACGTCACTGCCATGGCCGTGACAAAACTGGACGGCACCGCCAAGGGCGGCGTGGTGATTGGCATAGCGGACCAGTTCAAGATACCCATCAAGTTCCTGGGAATAGGTGAGGGAATCGACGACCTGAAAGTGTTTGACAAGACAGAGTTCGTGAACTCCCTGTTTTCAATTGAAGATTTAAAATTACAGTAACATATGAAGCTTTCTTACAATTGGCTCAAAGATTATCTTGAGTCCGATCTTACTCCGGAGCAGGTGGCCGAATATATGACCGCCATCGGAATAGAGGTTGACAGCGTAGAAGAGGAGGAAGAGATTCCCGGAGGCCTTCAGGGCGTAGTAGTGGCAAAGGTGCTGGAATGCGAGCCGCATCCGGATTCAGACCATCTGCATATAACAAAAGTCGATGACGGCACGGGTGAGCCCCTTACCGTAGTCTGTGGCGCTCCCAACGTGGCCGCAGGCCAGAAAGTGCTGTTCGCGCGCATAGGAACCGTCCTCCCCGGCGACTTCAAGATAAAGAAATCCAAGATTCGCGGCGTGGAATCGATGGGAATGATATGTGCCGAGGACGAACTCGGAATAGGCACCAGTCACGAGGGTATCATGGTACTTCCCGACGAGGCCGTTATCGGCACCCCCGCAAAGGATTACCTCGGCCTCAAGACCGAAGCCGTCATAGAGTATGAGATTACGGCCAACAGGGTTGACGCAGCCTCCCATATCGGCGTAGCCCGCGACCTGTACGCCTGCCTTCTCCACAACGGCCTGCCCTGCAAGTTCGCGTATCCTTCGGTAGAAGCGTTCCGCGAGGGCGAGGGCGCCGGAATCCCAATCGAGGTGGTCAACCCTGACGGAGCCCCGCGCTACAGCGGCCTTACTATCCGTGGCGTCAAGGTAGGACCTTCCCCGGAATGGCTTCAGAAGAAACTTATGTCCATAGGCCTCAAGCCTATCAACAACATAGTGGACGTATCCAACTTCGTGCTCTTTGAGCTGGGACAGCCTCTGCACACCTTTGACGCAGACAAGATTGCCGGCGGCAAGGTGATAGTGCGCCGCGCCGAAGAAGGAGAGACCATAGTCACCCTTGACGAGGTAGAGCGCAAGCTCAACGCCAACGACATGGTGATTGCCAATGCCCAGGGTCCTATGTGCATTGCAGGAGTATTCGGAGGGTTCGACTCAGGCGTTACCGAGTCTACAGTAAACGTGTTCCTCGAGAGCGCATACTTCGACCCGGCTTCAATCCGCAAGACTTCAAAATCACATACCCTTCAGACAGACGCTTCTTTCCGCTATGAGCGCGGAGCCGATCCTTCCATAACCATCTACGCCCTTAAGCACGCCGCCCTGCTCATCCAGGAGGTGGCCGGAGGAACCATAGAGGGAAAGATCCAGGAATGCTGCGTCCCCGGAATCACCGACCGCAAGCAGATAGAGCTGAATTATGACCGCATTGACGCCTTCGTAGGTAAGAAACTAGGCGCGGAGGTTATCGAGGGCATCCTCAAGGGTCTCAATTACGAGTTCGTCAACAGGACCGAGGGCGGGGCGATAGTGGCTCCTCCTACATATATGGTGGACGTTTACAGGGAGTGTGACGTAGTTGAAGAGGTGCTCCGCATCTACGGATACAACAACATAGACCTGCCCAGGCATATGAAGATGTCTGTGAACGCCACCCCCAAGCCGGAGCCGGAGGCAATCCGCAATTCCATCTCCAACTTCCTGGCATCCAACGGTTTCACCGAGACAATGAATAACTCGCTCACAAAGGGCGACTACTATAACGGCCTGGTGACTTTCCCTCCGGAGAAATGCGTCCATATTGTCAACCCGCTTTCTTCAGACCTTAACGTGATGCGCCAGACCCTCATCCTTAACGGACTTGAGGTTATAGCGTACAACATAAACCGTCAGATATCCTTCCTTAAGACCTTCGAGTATGGCTCTGTATATCAGAGACTTCCCGAGAAGGACGGTACCAACCTGGAGGGATATTCGGAGCATCCTTGCTACGCCCTTTTCATATCAGGAACTCCTGACAAGTCCTGGAGAGCGGAGTCCCGCAAGGGCAGCTTCTTCCAGTTGAAAGGATATGTAGAACTGCTCCTGAAGCGCTACGGGGCCGACCTCAGCCAGATGTGGTTTGCTCCTGCTCCCCAGGACATATTCTCTGAGGGAATGGTATACAGTCTTCCGGGCAAGGGCCGCCAGCTGGTGATGATGGGAACAGTCAACCCCCAGCTGTGCCGCAAGTTCGGCGTAAAGCAGCCGGTATTCGCCGCTGAGATTGACTGGAACGTCCTGTTCGAACTGGTAAAGCGCGACAAGGTGGCGTTCAAGGAAATGCCCAAGTTCCCCGAAGTACGCCGCGACCTGGCCCTCCTCCTGGACGAGAGCGTCCAGTACTCGGCCCTTCAGGCGGCAGCCTTCAAGGCAGGCAAGAAGATGCTCAAGCAGGTATCCCTGTTCGACGTCTACCGTGGAGAGAAGATACTTGTAGGAAAGAAGCAGTACGCATTGAGTTTCGTCCTCCAGGATCTTGAAAAGACCCTTACAGACCAGGATGTTGAGAGGGTTATGGACAACATCCTTTCGGCATTCCAGAGAGAATTCGGAGCAGTGCTCAGATAGAATATGAAGATATCCGCCAAAATATTGCTTGCAGTGGCTTCAGCGGCGCTTTGCGTCGCAGCCTGCTCCCACGGCCCCAAGGTGATACCACGCTCCAAGATGGAGAAGATATACACCGACCTTTTTTTGGCGGACCAGTGGCTGAATTTCAACTCGGCTAACAGAGTTGCGGCTGACACCACACTTTATTACGAGCCTATATTCCGCAAGTACGGCTATACCACCGAGGACTTCAACGCCAGTGTGGAGTATTATATGAGGGATCCTCTCAGGTTCTCCAGGATGTTGAAGAATGTCGCCCTTAAGATGGATGCTGAGTCGCAGAAACTCCGTGGATCCACAGGAAAAGACAGTGAGACTGAACTCACGACTGAGTACGAGGAAGTAACAGACGCAGAATAATAACACTATAAGCTATGAACGATATTCTTGGAAAATACGGCTATTCTCCCGACAGGGAGGAGATGGGCAGGATACTGAGCCATATCGCCGCAAATGTGGGCGCTATGGCAAGCCCTGAGGTGTTCAAGAGATGCTTCTCCATGATGGATCTCACGACCCTCAAGAGCAATGACACCGTACAGTCTGTGCAGGCTCTCGTAAGGAAGGTGAACCGCCTTTCGGCCGAATGGCCGTCCTATCCGCTGCCGGCATCTGTGTGCGTGTATCCCAACTTTGCTTCGGAGGTGGCCGCAGCCAGGGCTTCCAAGGATCTTCACGTCACAGCCGTCGCAAGCTGTTTCCCTTCAGCTCAGAGTTTCCTGGAAGTCAAAGTCCGCGAATGCGAGCTGGCGGTCCAGGCAGGTGCTGACGAGATAGATATCGTTCTGGCTCTCAATGCCTTCTTGGCTGGAGACTATGCCAAGGCGGGAGCAGAGATTGCCGCAATGAAGGCCGCCATAGACCGCGAGGCCGCTAAGCTTGGCAAGAAAGTGATACTGAAAGTCATCCTCGAGACGGGATTGCTGATAACTCCCGAGAACATTGCCGCCGCTTCTTTCCTGGCTATGGAAAACGGAGCCGATTTCATAAAGACCTCTACCGGTAAAGTTGAGCAGAATGCGACGCCTATGGCAGCATACATAATGTGCCAGTGCATATCCAGGTATTACGAAGTAACCGGCACAAAGGTTGGTTTCAAGGCCGCGGGAGGCATTTCCAATGCCGCTGACGCCCTGGTATACTACTCCATAGTTTCTGCCGTATTGGGAGAGGATTGGCTTGACAAGGATTATTTCCGCTTCGGCGTAAGCCGCCTCGGAAACAGCCTTATGTCCGCCATAGAGCAGCAGACTGTCACATTCTTCTAGTCCAGACAGTCTTTTTTTCAAATAATCCGGAATCTCACGGTTAAGAAACAGCGCTTGCAGTTGCTTGCGCTGCGGGTTATCCGTGTTAAACGTTTCTTTTTTCTGAAAACGGTTCTTCTCGCCGACCTTTGTTCCGGAAAAGATTGAACTATGAAATGCTTAAGATTGTATTTATTGCCATTGCTTCTTGCGATGACAGTCTCCTGCCGCCCCGACGAAGATTCGCCGGGCGGCAGTTATTACCTTGATCTGGACAAGCTCTCCCACGAGCAGATTGTCCTGGGAGAGAAACTGGAAGATCCATATGCCCTTTCTGCAATGCAGCTCTCCTTTGCAAAACTGTACCCGACAAAGTCGGGGATGGAAAGACTGGAGGCAACCAACTACTATGTGCGATTCCTCCCTCTTGACGACACCCAGTTCTCCGCGCTGAAGATGATGGGTGTCCAAGTTATAGACCATCCGCTGGACTATGAGATTCTCAGGGAAGGAGACTACTATCACGACCCTGAAATCCAGGAGGACGACATAACCTGGCAATATGCCGTGGTGGACAAGGACTTTCAGTTCCCCCAGGATATCCGCTACGAGATACTGGAGCAATGCTATATCCCTGAAAATGCCTCTACTAAAGCATCTGACGTAGACTGGGAGGCGGTAGAGAGGGAAGCTTACCGGATAACCGGCAACGCTGACAGGCTTCTGCCCAGGACCAAGGCTGACGACGGCTTTCCTTCAGGTGCCATAAAGATAGTGGACGACAAATACAACGGGGGAGAGCCCATAGGAGTGTCAGGGGTGATGGTATCGGTCAACAGTTTCGTCAAATTCGCCTCGGCCTATACTGACGCTTCCGGTAATTACGTGATACCCAAGAACTTCTCCTCACAGATGCGTTACAGGCTGGTGTTTCAGAACGAGATGGGATTCGGCATAGGCGTGGATCTGCTCCTGGTGCCTGCTTCTGTCTCTACTCTTGGCTCAGGCCCTGCAGAGGGAATAAGCGTCAAGATAACGCAGGAGTCTGACCGTAAACTCTTCAGCCGCTGCGTGGTGAACAATGCTGTCTATGACTATTTCATGCGCTGCAACAGGGAGGGCGTGAAAATAACGCCTCCTCCAAAGAATCTGCGCTTATGGCTGTTTCAAGGGCTCGGCAGCAGCAGCGCCCCTATGCTCCATCAGGGCAGCCTAGTGGACAAAAGCGTTGTTTCCGACTATCTGGGTTCTTATAGCGACATCCTGAAACATTTTCTGCCGGACATAACAATGGGCTTGCGTAACATGCAGGATTACAGTACCATATACAATTATACCCAGCACGAACTGGCTCACTCCAGCCATTACGTACGAGTAGGCAATTCCTTCTGGAACAAGTATATAAAGCATGTCCTGAAATCATTTGTGACTTCCGGGATGAAGGTATACGGAGTGGGAACCGAGCCGGAGGCCGGATATTGCGAAGTAGGGGAGATGTGGGCGTACTACCTGCAGAACGTGCTCTACAGGGAGCGGTATGGCTACTACCTCTCGGAACTGGGAACTACCTACTGGTTCCATCCTCAGATACTGCTCTATATGGATGACCGCGGCATTGACGACAGCAAGATATTCACGGCGCTGATGTCTACTGTCACCGACAGGGACCTTCTCCAGAAATCTCTGACTGAACTCTATCCTGAGAGCAGGTACATAATAGAGCAAGCTTTTAACAGATATTTGAACTGATATGAGAAAACTGATAATAAGAATGATGATTGTGGCAATTCCGGCCCTGTGGACCGCCGCTGGCGCCCAGAACGTGGCCCTTTCCACCAATCTGGCAGGATATGCCTTCCTGGGTACGATGAACCTGGAGGCGTCCTACGCCCTGGCGCAGCATTGGAGCGTGAATGCCGGGATGAGGTACAACCCCTTCACCTTCGGTGCCGAAGATTCCGTAATACAGGCGCGGCAGCAGGCATATGCGCTGGGCGCGCGTTACTGGCCCTGGCACATATATTCAGGATGGTGGGTGGCAGGCAAGATGCAGTACCAGGAATATAACGCCGGCTCTTCCAAGACTGCCTACACGGCCGAAGGCGACCGTATTGGCAGCGGCCTTACAGGAGGGTATACTTTTATGCTCAATCCGCATCTCAACTTTGAAGTGGGTCTGGGCGTATGGGCCGGTTACGACAAATATGTCAGGTATGAATGCCCCAAGTGCGGGAGGATAGTGGGAGAGGGCTCGCAGTTCTTCCTGCTCCCTGACGACGTGCTTCTGATGCTCTCTTATGTGTTCTGATGCAAAATGGTATTGTGTCCCGCTTGTCTTCCTTGCGCTCGGCTCTGCTTTGTCCTGCAGCGTTAAGGAAGACAGGGAGGTCTGCCCCTGTTTCCTGACAGTTGTCAGGCCGGATTCAGAGGCTGGATTGCAGGGAGAAGTGTTCTGGCATCTGGCAGCCGGAGATTACAGCCAGGAGGGAAAGATAGAGGATGGGGAGAATGAAGTCTGTGACATTGAGGTTCCCAGAACAGTGTTGAGGTTGATTGCTGTATCGGGAATGCCGGACGGATCATATGTCGATGGTGGTTTTAGATTTGAAGAAGGAAAGAACTGTCCGCCGGTATTCTATTATAAGACGGAACTGGATACTCGCCGCAACAGCCTCCGGGACACGATACGTTTGCATAAGAACTACTGCAAGATAAATATAGAGGGAGAAATCTCTCACAGTTTCACCTATGTGCTGGCCGGCACCACGTGCGGTTTCGACCTGGAGGGGGATCTCCTGCAGGGGAGCCTCCGCCTGCCGTTCAGGCAGGAAGGAGGCGATTTCTGCTGCAGGGTCCCGCGCCAGGGAGATTCCTCCCTCAGGCTGGAACTGTACAGGGGAGAGGCGCTTGCGCGCAGTTTCCCCATCGGGGAAATCATAGCGGAAAGCGGTTACGACTGGACGGCCGAAGACTTGGAAGACGTGGACATACGGCTGGATTACCAGGATACCGGAGTGAATTTCACTGTCAACGGATGGGAGCACGAAATAACATTCTATTATGAATTTTGAAAAATGTACTTATTTCAAGTTTTTTTGTATATTTGCAGTCCCATCGGGCGCGGGTGGCGAAACGGTAGACGCGCTAGTTTCAGGAGCTAGTGGGGTAACACCTGTGTGAGTTCGAATCTCATCCCGCGCACCAAAAAAAGCCTCGGATTTTTCCGAGGCTTTTTTGCGTCATATGTGTTCCTGTTTAGTTGACCTTCAGGTCGAGAGCCTTGAGGTCTTCGTCCCTTGAGGAGCTTCCGTAAAGGATCTTGTAGCTTCCCGGGCGTACTGAAAGTTCGTCGATGGAAGCGTCATAGTACTCGAATGCGCCTGCGTCCAGGGTAATCTTCACGTTAGCCTGCTGTCCGGCAGCAATGTTCACGCGCTTGAATCCCTTGAGGGACTTGATAGGAGCGTCAGGATTGTCGAGGCTCTTTACGTAAATCTGTACTACCTCGTCTCCGTCCCTTGAACCGGTGTTCTTTACGGGAACGGTGATGTCCACGCTCTTGCCTGCCTTGATGGATGCACTTGAAAGGGTGGCGTCGCCATATTCGAAGGTGGTGTATGACAGTCCGTAACCGAATGCATAGAGAGGCTCGCCGCGGAAGTACCTGTAGGTATGTCCTTCCATATTGTAGTCGTGGAAGTCAGGGAGCTGGGATGTGGACTTGTAGAAGGTGACAGGAAGCCTTCCTGCAGGGTTGTAGTCGCCGAAGAGGACGTCTGCAACTGCAAGACCTGTAGCCTGACCTGCGTACCAGGCCTGGAGGAGTGCGTCATACTCGTTCTCTACCTCTGCGAAAGCGATGGCGCTTCCGGTGCAGTTCACGAATACGACCGGCTTGCCGGTAGCGTCAAGGGCGTCGAGGAGTCCCTTCTGTACGGGAGGAAGCTCGATCCTGGTACGGTCGCCTCCGGAGAAGCCCTCGTAAGGAACCATCATCTCCTCGCCCTCAAGCTGGGCGGAGAGACCTCCTACCATAATGATGACGTCAGCCTGGGCGGCCTTGGCGGCAACCTGGGCGAACTGTGCGGGATAGCGCTTGCAAAGGTCGAATGACAGGTAAGCGGCTCCCTCGGAACCCTTGGTGTACTCTACCACTATGTCGTAAGACCTGCCTGCTACAACGGGGAAGGACTTCTCGGGGATGACGGCCCTGCGGTTGAAACGCATTCCTGCGGTCTCTTCCTGTGCGTCGATTGTCCTTCCGTTTACCATCAGCTTATAGCTGCCGACGCCGCGTACTGAATAGCTGAGAGCTCCGGTATAGTCTGCGACGTACTTGCCGGTGAGGCGTGCGGAGAAATCGTTGGCGTTTACGCCGTTGGCGAAGCGATAGTCACCTGAGGTGCGCAGATTCACTACGTCGAAGTCTGCTGATGCCACCGGAGTTCCTTCGAGACGGGTGTTGTTGAAGAAATCGGCGTGGATTCCCTTACCTCCGTTCAGGGCGGCTACCTTGTCGTCAGTCATATAAGGGTCGGCGAGTTCGCAGCCCTTCTCATAGATTATCTCTGCATTGGGAACAGCCTTGCGGATGGCCTCCAGGATGGAGATGGTGTTCTCTGCGGTAGGAGTTCCGTTGTAGTTTCCGTTGTGGATGGATGCGTTGTCGGCGTTAGGACCTACAACTGCAATCTTCTTGATGTCCTTTGAGAGCGGCAGGATGCCGTTGTTCTTCAGGAGAACCATAGCCTCGCGGGCTGCCTTGTATGCGAGGGCGGTGTGTGCAGGGCTGCTGATGTCAGCTGCGCCCAGGCCTGCCCAAGGCATGTTCTCTTCAGGATCGAACATACCCAGTTCGAAACGGCCGCGGAGTACGCGTGCGAGAGCCACGTCGATGTCAGCCTCGCTGATGAGGCCTTGCTCTAGGCTCTGGAGGAGGGCCTTGTAGCTGGTACCGCACTCGAGGTCGGTTCCTGCAAGCACTGCGTCTGCGCTGGCGGTGATGGCGTCGGGGTGAGTCTCGTGCTGTCCTACAGTGTAGAAGTTGTTGATGGCTCCGCAGTCGGAGAGGATGATGTCCTCATAGCCCCACTTCTCGCGGAGGATGTTGGTGAGGAGACGCTCGCTGCCGCAGCAGGGAACTCCCTCGTAACGGTTGTATGCGCACATAACCTCCTGAACGTGAGCGTCTTTCACGATTGTGCGGAAGGCGGGGAGGTAGGTCTCCCAGAGGTCGCGCATAGAAACGACGGCGTCAAAGCGGTGGCGCTCGCTTTCAGGGCCGCTGTGCACTGCGTAGTGCTTTACGCAGGCGTGGGTCTTGAAATACTTGCCGTCAAATGCCTGCATGGCGCGGACGGTTGCTCCGCCCATTACGCCTGCGAGATAAGGATCCTCGCCGCAGGTCTCCTGTCCGCGTCCCCACCTGGGGTCACGGAAGATGTTCACGTTAGGGCACCAGAATGAAAGTCCCTGGTTCCAGATTCCTCCGGTAGCTTCGTCCTTGCCGAAGATGTTGTGGTCTGTGGTGTTCCAGGTTGCGCGGGCCTCGTCCGAAACGGCTGTGTAGATTTCCAGCTGCTGAGGCTCGTCGAAGGTGGCGGCAAGACCGATTGACTGAGGGAATACCGTGGCGTTGGGACGGCAGATACCGTGGCAAGCCTCCGACCACCAGTTGTAGGCGGGTACGCCCAGGCGGTCTACAGATACGGATCCATTCATCATCAAGCCTATCTTCTCTTCCGGGGTCAGAAGGGAAATCAGGTTGTCAACCCTTTTGTCTACCGACAGTTTGGGGTTCTGGAAGGGATAGTCATATCCCTTGTTCCCGTTGCAAGCCGCTACAAACAGGCTGGCGGCCGCAAGAATCAGGATCGATAATTTTTTCATAAGAGGATATCAGTTATTTAGTGGTTTGAATTTCTTTATATGGCCTTGCGGGGTCATTGGAAACAAGCCCGAAACGGAAACCGGCCTTCTCGGACTTTATCTTCACTTTCTTGCTGGAACCAGGTTTCAGCACTTCGTTCCAGGTCAGGTCGGAAACCACCCCGGCAGGGAGGTCTTCCTTGAATATCTCCAGGTTGGCCGAGCCTCCGTTACGGATGGTATACGTGCCGGAATAGCCTTTCCCCAGCAACGATTTCTTCATAACGGGGTTTGCAGGCTGCACCAGCAGGGACGGAGCAGGGCCTTTTGTCTCACCAAGGTCTGCGATCCCTATGTAGGACACCTGAATCTGCCTGTTAACCGGTTTGCCGTCCAGAAGAAGGTTTACCGTGTCATCGTGCGTTCCCAGCGCGTACGGTTCCTCAGGTATTGTGTACCTGAGTATGATGCTTCCGGCCTCACCGGGGCCCAGATGCTGGGGGGAGGCTGCTGTAAGCAGTCCCAACCCTTGTTCCGGTTCCGCCAGTACAGTGACGGCGGAATCCGACGTGTTAATCACGTCTATCCGGCGTTCTGCCATACTGCCGGCTTTGACATAGCCGAAACGCTGTGACAGGGAGGTCAGCCTGATTCCGCCCGGAAGGGCTATGGTGTAGATATCTTCCAGGGCGTATTCAGAAGGATTGACCTTGGCCTTGAGGGTGAGCGATACGCCGGGCTTGCCGTCCATCAGGTAGATGTCCACCATCCTCAGCACGTCGCCGGCCGTCCTGGCCGGGTTGAATGCCACGCTGATCTCTCCGGTGGATCCTCCCGGTATGGGTTCCTGGGGATAGGACACCGATACGCAGCTGCAGCTTGCAGATATCCTTAGGATCTGCGCCGGCGCTCCTGAGCCGTTTATGAAATGGAAAGTGTTGAAAAGGGTGCCTTCCGCTTCTTCCACTTCTCCGAAGTCGCATTCATACGAGTCGAATATAAGCGGAGAACCTGCCTCCTGCGCCACTAGGGGGGCAGAAAGCAGGTTGATTGCCAAAACGGCCGCTATGAAGCGGAAGCGTATCATATCTCCGGTTTCTAGAGAACCTTGAGATCGAGCTCCTTGAGGTCTTCGTCCCTGGATGAACTACCGTAGAGGATCTTGTAATTGCCGGGGAATACCGAGAGCTCGTCTATTGAAGAGTCGTAGTACTCGAATGCGCCAGGTCCCAGTGTGATCTTCACATTAGAGGTGGCTCCCTTGTCAATCATAACCTTCTTGAATCCCTTGAGGGACTTGATAGGAGCGTCAGGATTGTCAAGGCTCTTTACGTAAACCTGTACAACTTCTTCTCCAGCCCTGTCGCCTGTGTTCTTCACGGGAACAGTGATGTCCACTGACTTGCCGGCCTTGATGGAAGACTTGCTGAGCTTGGCCTGACCGTACTCGAAGGTGGTGTAGCTGAGTCCGTAGCCGAATGCATACAGCGGAGTTCCGTGGAAGTACTTGTAGGTGCGGCCTTCCATATTGTAGTCGAGGAAGTCAGGAAGCTGCTCGTCGCCTGTGTAGAAGGTGACAGGAAGCTTTCCGGAAGGATTGTAGTCGCCGAATATCACGTCTGCGATGGCCTGGGCGCCGCCCTGGCCGCCGTACCACGCCTGAAGCAGTGCGTTGTACTCATTCTTTACAGCGCCGAATCCGATGGCGGAACCTGAGCAGCTGATGAAGATGACGGGCTTGCCTGTAGCGTGCATGGCCTTGAGGAGACGCTGCTGAACTACGGGGAGGTCCATTGAAGAACGGTCGCCGCCTTCACCCTCGAAACGTGCGGAGATGCCTCCTACGATGATGATGGCGTCTGCGTCCTTAACCTGTGCTGCGAGGCCGCTGAACTCAGCAAGCTTGCGCTCGCACATCTCTGCGTTGAGCATTGCGAACTGTCCGCTGCCCTGTACGTACTCTATCTTGACGTCGATGGGCCTTCCGGCAACTACGTCGAATGACTTGGTGGGCATAGTGTTCCTGCCGAATCCGAATCCGCGCCTGCCGGTTGCAGGGTCGTTGGGATTGGTCTGGTCTACCACACGGCCGTTTACGGTAAGCTTGTAAGTTCCGTCGGAGCTTACGCTGTAGGACATAGGACCGCTGAAGTTAGGAGTATACCTGCCGGTAATGCGCACTGACATATTCTCCCTGTCTACTCCTTCTGCGAAGCCGTATGCTCCGAAGGTGGAGAAGTTGATGCGGTCGTAGTAGCCTGATGCAACGGGTTTTCCTGAGAAATTGCGGTTGTTGAAGAACTCTACGAAGAAGCCCTGACCGTCGTTGAAGTCAGGAATATGGTACGTGGTGTTGTACTCGTCCATTATCTCGCAGGCCTTGGAGGTGATGATCTCGACTCCCGGGAGAGCCTCCTTGAATCCGTCGAGGATGGACCTCTTGTGATTGTCGGTAGGAGTTCCGCCGTAGTTTCCGTTCATCATTGATACATCGTCGGCATTGGGGCCGATGACTGCGAGCTTCTTGATGGCGCTCTTGTTGAGAGGGAGGATGCCGTCGTTCTTGAGAAGAACCATAGACTCGCGTGCAGCCTGCCTTGCAAGGGCGTCGTGGGCTGCGCTGCTTATCATATCCTCTCCGTAGTTGGCCCAAGGATTAGCGTCAGCAGGATCGAACATACCCAGTTCGAAACGTCCGAGGAGGGTCCTGCGGAGGTGGACGTCAAGGTCAGCCTCGCTGATGAGACCCTTGTCCAGTGCGTCCTGAAGCGATGTGAAGGCCATTCCGCACTCCAGGTCGGTGCCTGAGAGGATTGCGTCGACAGAAGCGCTCACTGCATCGGGATGAGTTCCGTGCTGGTTGGGATTGTAGAAATTATTGATTGCGTCGCAGTCGGTAAGGATGATGTCTTCATATCCCCACTTGTTGCGAAGGATGTCGGTGAGGAGACGGTCGCTTCCGCAGCAGGGCTCGCCCTCGTAGCGGTTATAAGCGCACATTACTTCCTGGACGTGGGCGTCTACCACCAGGGCCTTGAAAGCGGGGAGGTAGGTTTCCCAGAGGTCGCGCATTGAAACTACTGCGTCGAAACTGTGGCGCAGAGGCTCCGGACCGCTGTGTACAGCGTAGTGCTTGGCGCAGGCGTGAGTCTTGAAATACTTCTTGTCGCTGCCCTGCATTCCAAGGACTGTCTGTACTCCCAGCACACTGCTGAGGTACGGGTCTTCTCCGCAGGTCTCCTGGCCGCGGCCCCAGCGGGGATCGCGGAAGATATTGATGTTGGGGCACCAGAATGTCAGCTCGGGGTTGCCCGGAACGTTGTTGGCGCGCATTCCCACGTTGAAGATGTCGTGGTCTGAGCGGTTCCAGTTGGCGCGTGCCTCGTCAGATACTGTGTCGAATACCTCGAAGAACAACTCGGGGTTGAAGGATGAAGCCATTCCCACGGGCTGAGGATAGACGGTGTAGCCGTCCTGGCGTACTCCGTGGCAGGCCTCGCTCCACCAGTTGTAGGAAGGGATGCCGAGACGGTCTACGGAGATTGCCTTGTTCATCATCAGACCCACTTTCTCTTCGGGAGTCAGGAGGGAGATAAGGTTGTCAACCCTGGCCTCGTTGGAAAGTTTGGGATTCTGGAACGGGTATTCATAAGAGGTGCTCTGTGAGCACGAGAATAGTGGCAGCAAGGCAAATGCCGCCACTAAGACTGATAATATGTGCTTTTTCATTTCTTGTCTTTGAGGAGGTCTCTGATTTCCTCGAGGAGAGCTACATCTTCGGGCTTGGGTGCGGGAGCGGCTGCTGCAGCTGCGGCCTCAGCCTCTTCTTTCTTGCGTTTTGCTCTGGTGATACCCCTGATGATCAGGAAGATACAGAATGCGATGATGATGAAGTCAACGGCAGTCTGGATGAAATTGCCATAGTTGATGTCTACATCTTTGATTGTAGCTTTGAGGGTGGTGAAGTCGAACCCGCCGATAAGGGAGCCGATAAGAGGCATGATGAGGTCATCGACAAGCGAAGAAACAATCTTTCCGAAAGCGCCGCCGATTACTACGCCGACTGCCATGTCAATGACATTTCCTTTCATTGCAAAGTCCTTGAAATCGGACCAGAATTTTCCTTTTGCCATAATATTAGAGATTTTAGGTTTCAATATGAGGTAAATATAAGAAAAAGAGGGCGAAAAATCACCCTCTTCATCTCATTATCAGGAAAAAAACTAGAATATTTCCTCTATAGGCTCCTTGTAGTCGTCAAGCTGCGGCGCGGGAGCTGAATCGGCTTTCTGGCCAAAACGCCTCTTGCCTCCTTCAGGATTGCGCCTTTCACCGCCGTGGCGTTCGCCGCGGTCTCCGCCTCTGCGGTCGTCGCGGTCGCCCCTGCGCTCGCCGCGCTCAGGCCTGCGGTCTCCGCCCGGCCTGCGGTCGCCCGGCTTGCGGTCTCCGCCCGGACGGGGCCTGCGCTCAGGCTCTACGTATCCTTCGGGCTTCTCCTGGAGAGCCCTCATAGAGAGCCTCATCTTGCCGGTCTTGGCATCGATCTCGAGGAGCTTGACGTCAACCTCCTGGCCTACGCTCAGTACGTCCTCTACCTTTTCGGTCTTCTCCCAGGCAATCTCGGAAACGTGCAGGAGACCTTCCTTTCCGGGAAGGATCTCTATGAACGCGCCAAACTCAAGGATGCTTACAACCTTGCCGTGGTAAACCTGTCCGACCTCGGGAACTGCGCAGATTCCCTTGATCCAGTCAAGAGCCTTCTGCATGGCCTCCCTGTCGTTGCTGGCAACGTCAACCACACCCTCGGTGCCTCCGCCGGGAAGCGGTTCCTCGGTGATTGTGATGACGGTACCGGTCTCTTTCTGTATCTTCTGGATGGTCTCACCACCCTTGCCGATGATTGCTCCGATGAACTCGGCTGCAACGCGGATCTGCTCGATGCGCGGAACGAACGGCTTGTAGTCCTCACGGGGCTCGCTGATGGTCTTCATCATCTCTCCCATGATATGGATGCGTCCCCTGCGTGCCTGCTCCAGGGCCTTCTCGAGCACGTCGTATGAGAGTCCGTCAACCTTGATGTCCATCTGGGTTGCGGTTATTCCGTCCTTTGTTCCGGTAACCTTGAAGTCCATGTCTCCCAGGTGATCCTCGTCTCCAAGGATGTCGGTGAGGATTGCGTAGCGGTCGTTAGGCTTGTCAGCGTCGGTGATGAGTCCCATTGCAACACCTGCAACAGGCTTCTTGATCTTGACGCCTGCGTCCATAAGGGCCAGGCAGCCTCCGCATACTGAAGCCATTGAAGACGAGCCGTTTGACTCGAGGATATCAGAAACGATGCGCACTGCGTAAGGATTCTCGGGAGCCAGTGGAACTACCGGCTTGAGGGCGCGGAGCGCGAGGTTTCCGTGACCGATCTCGCGGCGGCCCACACCCCTCTGGCTCTTGGCCTCGCCTGTTGCGAAAGGAGGGAAGTTGTAGTGGAGCACCAGCTGCTGGTCTTCCTGGATGAGAACCTCGTCGGTCTCTTTCATATCCATCTTGGTACCGAGGGTCACGGATGCCAGTGACTGGGTCTCGCCGCGGGTGAAGATGGCTGAGCCGTGGGCGCAGGGCAGGTAGTCTACCTCGCACCAGATGGGCCGTACCTGGTCGCATACGCGTCCGTCAAGACGGATGCCTTCGTCCAGGATCATATTGCGCATTGCTTCTTTCTCTTCGTTGTGGTAGTAGCGCTCCACCATCCAGAGTTTCTTGGCGTACTCTTCCTTCTCAGCCTCGTTGGTGGGCTCGGGAAGGGTGGCGATGAACTCGTCCTTGATGGCGCCGAAGCCGTCCTCGCGCTCGTGCTTGGGTTTTGCGGACTTTGCAAGGGCGTAGCACTTGTCATAGCAGAAGTCGTGAACTGCCTTGCGGAGTTCCTCGTCCTCCTCGTCGTGAGGATAGTCCCTCTTGACATCGGTTCCGAGCTCTTTCATAAGCTCTTTCTGAACGCGGCAGTGCTTCTTGATCTCTTCGTGGGCGAACTTTATGGCTTCGAGCATGTCGTGCTCAGAAACTTCCTTCATTTCACCCTCTACCATCATTATGTTCTCTTCAGTAGCGGCAACCATGAGGTCGATGTCGGCCTTGTCCATCTCGCTGAAGTTGGGGTTGATGACGAACTTGCCGTCGATACGGCAGACGCGCACCTCTGAAATGGGACCGCCGAACGGGAGGTCCGAGGTTGCGAGGGCGCAGGAGGCTGCGAGGCCTGCGAGTGCGTCGGGCTGGATGTCGTTCTCAGCCGAAATGAGAGTAACGTTTACGAATACTTCCAGGTGGAAGTCGTCCGGCCACAGAGGGCGGATAGGACGGTCTATGAGGCGGGAGACGAGGATCTCGTAGTCAGAGCTCTTGCCCTCTCTCTTCATGAATCCGCCGGGGAAACGTCCTGCAGAATAGAATTTCTCTTTGTAATCTACGGTCAGGGGCATAAAATCAGTACCTTCCTTGACTTCCTTTGCAGCGCAAACCGTTGCCAGAAGCATAGTGCCCCCCATTTTAACGACAGCTGAACCGTCGGCCTGCTTGGCCAGTTTACCGGTCTCGATTTCAATCACGCGGCCATCCGCGAGTTCGATCTTCTTGTTGATGATGTTCATTATTGTTTTCCTTTACGTCTTTATATTCGTCTCGGCCCCACGGCCGGTCATTTTCTAAAAAAGGGATGGTTCCATCCGGGAACCATCCCAAAAATTTCCTATTTATCGGCGGAGGCCAAGCTCCTTGATGATATGTCTGTATCTCTCAATGTCCGTCTCCTGGAGATAATCCAGAATCTGACGTCTTTTACCTACAAGACGGAGAAGACTGCGGCGTGTAACAACGTCTTTCTTGTTCTTCTTCACGTGCTCTGTAAGGTGAGCGATACGGTAGGAAAATAGAGCAACTTGACTCTCAGGAGAGCCGGTGTCTT
>JAGCVB010000041.1 GCA_017962585.1 Bacteroidales bacterium | reverse complement strand
GACTGCCACCTTCCCGGTATCGACCGTGAACTCAACATCTGGGGAGACCACGCCATAAAGGGCACCCCCGGTTCTGAAGTTATACCTGAGCTGAAAGTACGCGACAAGGATTATGTTGTTCCCAAACGCCGTTACAGCGGCTTCTTCCAGACTGACCTGGACATCCTCCTGAAGGAGCTAGGTGTCAAGACTGTAATCCTCACCGGCCTGCACACTCATATGTGCTGCCGTCACACTGCCGCAGACGCCTTCTGCCTTGGATACGACGTTGTGGTTGCAAAGGAAGCCACAGACTCCTTCACTGAGGAAGACTACCTGGGCGGCCTCGCATACCTGAAGATGTGCTACGGCGCAGACGCATACTCCAACGACGAACTCATCGCCGCATTTTAACTGACGTTGGGAGGAAAATAATAAAAAGGATGACCTGCGAGGTCATCCTTTTATATTGGGGTTGCGACGGTCGAGGAACTCCGCCACGGCCGTGAAGAAGGCGTCTCCGCTTGAGTTGAGCGCAGTCTCCAGAGAATCCTGGACAACACTTATTACAAAACCCACCGCAACCGCCTGCATTGCGATATCCTGCGGGATGCCGTAGAGGGAGCAGGCCATAGGGACCAGCAGCAGCGAGCCTCCTGCCACTCCGGAGGCGCCGCAGGCGCCAAGGGTGGCCAGCACGCTCAACAGAAGTGCGCTGCCGAAACTTACTTCCATTCCCAGAGTATTGGCCACTGCAAGCGTGAGCACCGTGATGGTTATGGCCGCGCCGTCCATATTGATGGTGGATCCAAGCGGGATGCTGACGCTGTAGAATTCCTCGTCAAGACCCAGTTTCTTGCATAAGGCCAGGTTCATTGGAATGTTGGCTGCAGAAGAACGGGTGAAGAATGCGCTGAGTCCGCTTTCTTTGAGGCATTGCCACAATAGCGGATAAGGGTTGCGTCTGAGGAAGAGGAATCCCAGCAAAGGATTGACTATCAATGAAGTCACCAGCATGCAACCAATCAGCAGCAACAGCAGTCTGCCGTAATCTGTGAAAATACCCAGACCGCCCTCGGAGACAGAAGAGAACACCAGTCCGAGGATACCGAACGGGGCGAACTGGATGACCCACTTTACCGCAAGTGAAATGACATCAGAGAACTCGCCCAGGAAGGTAATCACTGTCTGGCTTTTGGTAAGCCTTACTGCTACGCCTATTATGATGGACCAGAACAGGATTCCCATATAATTGGCAGATGTAAGGGACAATACCGGATTGGCCACCATATTGTTGAGCAGCGTGGAGAAGATCTCTGACAAACTGCCCGGCAGGCTGCCGGTCTCTCCCCCCTTCAGTTCTATGGTCACAGGGAACAGGAAACTGCCGCTTACCGCAATGAGAGCAGCGATGAACGTGGTCATCAGATAAAGAATTATTACCGTCCTGAACCGGGGTCCGAGGCCGCCTTTGGCCCGGGCTATGGAAGACATCACCAGAATGGCTACCAAAACTGGGGCGACAGCCTTGAGTGCGCCCACGAAAACTTGGCCCAGAATGCCTATTCCCGTCCACTGAGGCACTGTCAATCCGAGGATTGCTCCCAGGACCAGGCCACAGAAGATACGCAGGATGAGGCTGGTTTCAGCCCATTTTCTGAGCAGTTTCTTCATAGGTTGGATGTCATTCTTTTTCAGTTTCGGGAATCAGCCGCTTCACAGGTTTGAATTCCGAGAAGAACCGGCTGGCAACAACCCTCACCACGGTATATGAAGGGATTGCCACAAGCAGGCCAAGCGCGCCTCCTATGCCTCCGGCGAAGAGGAGAACTATGAATATTTCCAGCGGATGCGCCTTGATGCTTGTAGAATAGATCACAGGCTGATATATCATGCTGTCCACCATCTGGGTGGCAAGCATTACCGCAAACACTATGATGGCGAAAGCCCAGATTGGAACGTTCAAGCCTACGCCTGCGCCATATTTCAGGATCACACAGAGAACCACTCCGAGCACTTCCCCTATGAAAGGTCCCACGTACGGAATCACATTGAGGATACCGGCGATGAACGCTATTCCTATCGCGGAGTTTACACCTATCCTGACAATGAGCCACAGTCCCAGGAAATCCAGGAGCATGACTCCGAAAACCTCTATGATTATTCCCACGAAATACCGGGAAAGGAGCCTCTCTATGTCGTGGATGGTCTTGTCTACCCTCTCCTCTATGGCATCAGGTACCAAAGACCTTACTATACGGCGGAAGAGGGTCTCATCTTTGATGAAGAAGAAGGAAATGAAGAGAGTTGCAAAAGCGCCTATGAACAGGTTCACGAGCACAGATGCGAAGGAACCTATTATCCCTCCGATAGATGACATGCTGAAGACGGACGACAACTTGTCCATCAGCATCTCAGTGGCGTCGAAATCGGCACCCACCCAGGGGAATACGCTTATTATCCATTCGTTGACCTTTTCCAGGATGGTGCGCTGAGAAATTGCTCCGCTTGAGTTCATCAGGGATGCGTCCCTCACTATCCCGGCGGTGATAGGGATGATCTGCTTGACCACGAGAAGGAGGGCGGAAAAGATTATCGCCAGGGTCACCAGCGTCAGCAATGCGTCCGGGGCCGATTTCCCTCCGATGGTGATCTTCTTCAGGAGCCGCTTTATAGGCTGGCCTATGAGGGACACCACAAAAGCAACTACAATGTATATGAGGATGTCACGCAGGAACCAGCAGAGCGCGGCGAGGATGGCCAGGCCGCCTATCTTGATGATATATCGTGCAAGGGTATCTACACTTCTTTCATTTTCCATATATACAAATATACAGTTTTTATTGTATCAAAACAGACGCATCAGCCTGCAACATAGTTTGGTATATCTCTGTTTCCCGACAGTCACCCTGTTGTGGGGGATATCCTTCTTTTCGGCGAGGAACTCCACAACCTCGGGGCAGGAAGCCAGCAGTTTGAAGCCCAGCGTGGCGCAGCAGTACCATCCGGCGCGCATCAATATGTCCGCGGCGCATACTGTAAGCGGCCCGCTGTCCTTCGGAAGGGCCTTGTACATTTCCAGCATGTTCAGCGCGGAGGCGCGCCTGTTCCGGATCACCTTGCCTCCCGTCAGCGCGCCGCTGCGCCTGCGCCTGTAGTGGTACAGAGGCTTGCGTACGTGGACGCACGATTGCGCATTGAAGAGGGTCTGGCTCTGGAAGACGAGGTCTTCGTGATAGGCCCTCACGGGGACGAACAGGTTGTCAAGGTCGTACAGGGACCTGCGTTCCAACTTGTTCCACATATATGCCCTGATCACACTGTTGTGCATAGCGGATATCGCATCCTTTCCGTCCGGAGATGCCGGGTCTCCTTCGAGGTATATCTTGGCCGGCTTGTTCCCGTATTC
Source organism: Bacteroidales bacterium (assembly GCA_017962585.1). GTDB lineage: Bacteria > Bacteroidota > Bacteroidia > Bacteroidales > UBA932 > Cryptobacteroides. The sequence goes on along the minus strand of JAGCVB010000041.1, from coordinate 18,649 downwards.
CTTGTAGAAATCGCAATAAACCATATCGGCGCCAGTCTTCAAGGCTTCCGAGGCGAGGGTCTCGATATAGTCGGGTTCCACCCAGTCGTCCGAGTCCACGTGGATTATGTAGTCGCCCTCAGCCTTTCTGAGGCCGGTCATCCTGGCCTGCGGCAGGCCGGCGTTCTCCTGGTGAAGGATGGTAACCTGGCCTTTCCTCTCAGGAAAAGATTCCATGACCTCTTCCAGTATCTCTACAGACCTGTCCGGGCTTCCGTCGTCCACGAATATGAATTGGATATCCTGCCAGGTCTGTGAAAACAGCGACTCGGCGCACTGACGGATGAAAGGTTCTACGTTATAGACGGGAACTATTACGGATACCTTCATCTTCTATTCAGAAGCTTTCTTTGTGCAGTACTTGAAGGTAGTGCTCTTGGGACCTTTGAAAGAATTCCACTTTACTTTCAGGTCTACTGTCTGTCCGTGGGTGTCAGGAAGCGAGCCCAGGTTGAAGGCTACCATCGCATCCGACTCGTAATAGGATGTGTCACCCATCTTATCGTGATATAAAGTGACGCAGTAGACATTGTCTGCTTCCGGTGTATACACCAGGTTTATCCTGTGAGTGGCATTTCCGCCCCATACTGTATAGAAACGGAGGTTGAGATATCCGTCTTCTACCAACGTCCTCCAGTCGTCCAGGATCTCTACAGGGTCTTCTCCGTATTGCACCAGGTTCTCTTCCTCTCCGAAGTTCTCTGCAAGAGGCTTGGTGAGGATGAATTTCATCCAGTTCACGAATATCTGAGGACCGACGCTGGAATACCAGACAGACTCGTCGTCTTCCGGCTTGCGGAAGTTGATCAGGGCGCGTTTTTCTTCCGCTCCCAGTTCTGATCCTTTTATGTTTACGGGATATGCTGTAGTGAGTTCATCCAACTGGATGGTGACGGAGTTGCGGGCCTCGTCAGGCCTTATTGTCACAATGGCGTCTATGGTCTGGACGGGTTCCAATTTCTGGCAGGACTGAAGCGCCGGAGCGAAAACCGCCAGAAAAAACATTAATGCTATAAAAGATGCTTTTTTCATAGTCGTCTCATTAAATTCAGCACAAAGTAGTCATTTTTACTGAAATAGCGTATCTTTACCGCCGATTATGAAACAAAAAGACTTGACGGAAATCAGAGCGGGAATCTCTGAGATAGACGCACAGATGGCAGCTTTGTTCGAGAAGAGGATGAAACTCGCCGCCAGCGTCATAGACATAAAGAAAGAGCTGGGATTGCCTGTAACAGACCCGGAACGGGAAAAAGTAGTCCTGCAGAGGGCTATGGACAATGTTCAGGACACCAACATAAAGGAATACTACAAACTGCTCACAGCCAAGATGATGGAGCTATCCCGAGACTACCAGAACAGACTTCAGGGAGGAATGCGCGTAGGCTACAGCGGTCTTCCCGGAGCCTATGCCTACATCACGGCGCGCAGGCTTTACCCTTCTGCCCAGCTCATCGCCTACCCTGATTTCGAGTCTGCCTACAACGCCTGTGTCGAAGGCGAAGTGGAGAGCGTGGCCCTGCCTATGGAGAACAGTTACGCCGGAGACGTAGGCAACGTCCTGGACCTCGCCTACACCGGGGAACTCTTCATAAACATAATGGCTGAATACAGCATCGAGCACTACCTGCTGGGAGTCAAGGGCGCGCACACTTCCGACATCAGGAAAATCATCAGCCACCCTCAGGCCCTGGCCCAGTGCGGAGACTTCATACGCATACACAAACTTGCCACCGAACCCACCTGGAACACGGCCGCCGCTGCAAAGACCGTCGCCGACAAGGGAGACCCTTCCGTAGCAGCCATAGCCTCCAAGGAAAACGCTGAACTGTATGGCCTTGACATACTGGAGAAGGGAATCAACTCCTCCCCCGTCAACGCCACGCGCTTCGCAATATTCTCAAGGGTGCAGAACAAGTTGCCGGAGAACGAGCGCAACCACTTCTTCCTGATATTCACAGTCCGCAACGAATGCGGAGCGCTCGCCAACGTGCTCAACCTCATAGGCTCGCAGGGCTTCAATATGAGCAATTTGCGCAGCCGCCCCGTAAAAGGTGCAATGTGGGGGCATTCTTTCTTCGCTGAACTTGACGGAGACCTCGAGTCTCCCGAGGGGAAAGACCTTGTAACGCAGATGAAAGCCATCTGCGAAAGACTCGTAATTGCGGGTAACTACAAGAGGGTTATCCTATAGCAGATCTGCCAGTTCGTAAATAAGCCTTTCAGTTTTATCCCAGCCCAGGCAAGGGTCTGTGATTGACTTGCCGTAGGTGAATTCGCCGCGGGTGCAGGCTCCGTCTTCTATGTAGGACTCAATCATCAGCCCCTTTATCATAGGACGCAGATTGTCGTTGTGCCTCATACTGTGAAGCACTTCCTTGGCTATGCGTATCTGTTCGTTGAACCGCTTTCCTGAATTGGAGTGGTTGCAGTCCACTATGACGGAAGGGTTCTTGATGTCCTCCGCAGCCTCGAACATATCGTGGAGGCGCAGGAGGTCTTCGTAATGGTAGTTGGGATGGCTCTTGCCGTAGCTGTCCACGAATCCCCTGAGGATGGCGTGCGCCATAGGGTTGCCCTTGCTCTCCACCTCCCAGTTGCGATAGATGAAGGTGTGTCCGGCCTGAGCTGCGCGGATGGAGTTCATCATCACGGACAGGTCTCCGGAGGTGGGGTTCTTCATTCCCGCAGGGATGTCCAGGCCGCTGGCCGTGAGGCGGTGCTGCTGGTCTTCCACGCTGCGTGCACCCACTGCCACGTACGAGAGCAGGTCTGAGAGATAGTTGTGATTCTCGGGATAGAGCATCTCGTCGGCGCAGGAGAAGCCGGTCTCGTTAAGAGCCCTCATATGGAGTTTGCGGATGGCTATAAGTCCCTTGAGGATATCCGGACGGGCGTCCGGATCCGGCTGGTGAAGCATTCCCTTGTATCCGGCTCCGGTAGTGCGGGGCTTGTTGGTATATATGCGCGGGATTATGACCAGCTTGTCCTGTACCTTGTCCTGTACCGGCCGCAGGCGGCTGATATAGTCTATGACAGGGTCTTCGTGGTCTGCCGAGCAGGGGCCTATCACCAGGATCAGTTTGTCTGAGCGACCGCACATAACATCGCTTATCTGCTTGTCGTTCTGCTCTTTAGCCTGTTTTCCGGAAGCGGAGACAGGATACATGTCCTTTATGTTCTTAGGCTCCAGCAGGGCCCTCTTGTAAGTCATGTTCATACTTTATCCTTTAAATACACTACTTTTCAAAATATTGTCCGCGCACTTCCGCGGAGAACTGTCGTTTACCACAGTAATGTCCGCGGCCCTGAGATAAATGGGCCTGCGGACTGCATACATATCCTTTAGTTTATCCAGGTCTGACGAAAGAGGCCGGTCTGATGTCGGGGTCAGTTTTTCCAGAGGCCTGTCTATGAAGACTATCCTGCCGTTCATCTTAAGGAGATGCACGTTAAGGGGATTCAGGACTGCTCCTCCTCCCAAAGAGATAATCAGTCCCTGGGAAGAGGCGATGGAGGCTATCGCCTCGGTTTCCAACTGCCTGAAGGCAGCCTCTCCCTGTTGGCGGAATATCTCGCTGATCTCCTTTCTGGTATTGTTCCTGACTATCTGGTCAGTATCCACCACTTCCCTGCCGGTTTTCCTGGCCAGGAGCCTTCCAATTGTGGTTTTCCCACTGGACGGCATTCCGCACAGGACAATGTTCTCCTTTGAAGAAGATATGCTTTGGAGCACTGATTCCCACGCTTCCCTTTCAATTGTCTCCCCGGTAAAAAGTTCCCTGGCCAGACAAGCCTGGTATACCAGCATCGGAAGGCCTCCGGCTGCAGGGATTCCACGCTCCAGCGCATCCAGCACCAGGTTTGTGCGCAATGGGTTGTATACGCAGTCCAGCACTCCCTCCAGATTGGGGAAGATATCCAGCGGAGCCACACGGCCGCGGTTATGCGGATACATTCCCACGGGAGTGGCGTTTATTATTATCTGGATTTCAGGATGCTCCTGATCGGCGATGGTTTCCAGCGAAAGCTGCCCCGGTGCGGGATGACGGGACGACATTGTCACGGATGCGGCGCCAAGGTCGGCGGCAACTGCCGAGGCAGTCTTGGCCGCGCCGCCGGCGCCCATAACCAGGACGCGGCGTCCCTTGAACTCAATCCCCGACTTGCGGGCCATCTCCATCAATCCGCCGTAATCTGTATTGTACCCGCAGAGTTTTCCGTCACGGTTGACAATGGTGTTTACGGCCCCGATGGCCTTGGCAGGCGCTGAGATAAAGTCCAGATAGGGCATCACTGCCTGCTTGTATGGTATGGTTACGTTTATTCCTTTGAAATCGGCGGACCTGAGGAACGGCTCCAGAGACTCCCTTCCAATCTCAGTCAGGTCATACGGGTCTGCCGAGAGCATACCGTGTATGATCTTCGAGAAACTGTGTCCCAGATGCTCTCCTATCAGCCCGTACTCCATCTTACTTCAGATAATCGGTTCCGCGGCTGCTTGCCAGCACGTCACAGAGAACTATTGCCACAAGGCTTGAAACTACTATGCAGATTCTCCTGACTATGGCAGGGTCGTGGCGGCCTTTCAGGCAGAGCGGCGCGTCCTGGCCTTTCAGGAAATCCACCGTACGCTGCTCTTTCGCTATGGAAGGGGTAGGCTTTACGGCGCAGTTGAACACCACAGGCATTCCATTGCTTATTCCGCCGTTGATTCCTCCGTTATGGTTGGTGAGAGAACGCACTTTGCCGTCTATCATGCAGAAACTGTCATTGGCCTCGGAACCCTTCATCCTGGCAAATCCGAATCCGCTGCCGAACTCCACTCCCTTGATTCCGCCTATGGAGAAGAGCGCCTTGGAGAGGACTCCCTCGAGGGAGTCGAACCAGGGCTCTCCCAAACCGGGCTCCAGGCCGGTGACTGCCGTCTGTATCATTCCGCCTATGGAATCAGAATCGGACTTAGCCTCCAGGATCCTGGCCGTGATTGCTTCTTCAATGTCTTCGACAACGGGGAAATCCTTTTCATTGACGGCCTTGACAAATGACTCCAGAAGATCCGCAGACTCCGGTGAACCCAGGTCGTTGAAATCCGTATCACGGACGCCGCCGCACTCAAGGATATGGGTGCCGATGCGTATGCCCTTTGCCTCCAGCGCCTTGATGGCAACGGCGCCGGCCGCCACTATGGCTGCCGTAACACGGCCGCTGAAGTGGCCTCCGCCACGGTAATCCTGGAATCCGCCGTACTTCACCTGTGCCACGTAATCTGCGTGCGAGGGGCGCGCAAGGCTCTTTGTAGCTTCATAGTCCGCGCTGCGGACATCCTCGTTGGGAATAATGATGCAAAGCGGAGCGCCGGTGGTACGGCCGTTGAAAACTCCGCTGAGTATCTGGTACTGGTCCTTCTCCCTGCGGGCCGTGTCCACGGGACCTTTCGGCCTTCTCTTGGACAGCTGGGAAGCTATGAAATCCTGGTCTACGGGAATGCCCGCCGCAAGGCCGTCTATGACGGCACCTACTGCCGGGCCGTGGGATTCACCGAACAGGGTGAGTACTACGTTGGTTCCTATGCTGTTTCTCATAACGTGGCGTTTTTATGATTCTGGATGCACTGGCGCATCTGGTCCATATCCATATTCCTGAATTCGAAACTGCCTATCCGGTCGACATAGACGGCAGTTATGGTGTCTCCCTGTTTCTTCTTGTCGTGTCCGATGTACGACAAAAGGGTGTCGGTGTCGAACGGGTCTGAAACAGGGAGGTCGTACCGCCTGAGCAGCGGCTCCAGCCTGGCGCGCACCTCTTCGGAGCACATATAGAGCATTCCTGCCGCCACGGATTCTCCGTGGAAAAGCGGATTCTGCGACTGCGCGGCGCTTGCGGCCTCTATCGCGTGGCCCACAGTGTGGCCGAAATTCAGCACCCTGCGCAGGCCGCTTTCCTTAGGGTCGGCTTCAACCACCGCCTCCTTGATTGCAAGGGCGCCCGCGATGATCCTGTCCAACTTGGGCTCCAGCGGGCCTTCCTCCTCTATGTAGGAGAAGAGAGCCGCGTCGCTGGTGGCGGCCATCTTGATGGCCTCGGCCAGGCCTTCGTGCAGCAGCCTGGGATCGAGTGTCGAGAGGCAGTCGGGGTCTATCACCACGGCCTTGGGCATATAGAATGCCCCCACCACGTTCTTGACGCCTCCGAAGTCCACTCCGGTCTTCCCTCCTATTGAGGAGTCCACCTGCGAAAGCAGCGTGGTGGGCACGTTGTAGAAGTCGATGCCGCGCATATAGCACGATGCCGCGAACCCTGCCACGTCCCCCACTACTCCGCCTCCGACGGCAATGACTGCGTCGGTGCGGGTGAAGCCGTTTTCCAGCAGATCCTCCAGGATATGCCTCACGGTATCGAGGGTCTTGTTTTCTTCGCCCTGTTCAAAGACGTGGCAATACCCCTGCGGGCAGCGCGAAAGTACGGCCTGGGCGTACTGGAACGGCACTCCGCTGTCAGTAACCACCATCACCTTCCTGTCCGTCGGCACCCACTGGTCTATCTTGGAAATCCCTCCTCTCTTGATAATCATCATATTCTGCAAATTTATGTAAAATTTTAATAATCTTTCAACTACTCTATTTGCCCCGCTCGACCTGACCAATTCTGTTATCTTTTATATTGTTTCCGGGAGGGTGGGGCACGCAAACCTTCCGCTTCGCTCCATCCCGTCTGGCGACAAGCGCCATCCACCCGTTCACGAGGCCACGGGCGGCCACGGGTTTGTCATGCCCCACCCTCCCGGAAACTCTCACCGTTCAAAATAGCCCCCAAATTTGAACGAAACCTCTCCAATGATTCTGTCTCGAGCACCAGAAGAGGCCATTTCGTGCTCGCAAAGGGAAAACCGATAAAAGTGCGCCAGGAATGGGAGTTTTTTATATCTTTGTGCGCCCTTTTGGGGTGCTGAGGCAAGTATTAAATAAATTATGATCAGACTTCGTTCTATAATCTATACAACCATACTCTTGACCTTGACGGCGTCAGGAGTTTTGGCGCAGGAAATAAACCCTGGTACAGGCCCGGTGCAAAGCTTGAGAGCAAACCCGCAACAAGACCAGCAACAGGACCCGGTTTACTCCCTGGAGGGGATATCCGTGACGGGCAGCAGGGTGCCCATTTCCCTGAACCAGAGCGCCAGGATGGTTACAGTGCTTGACAGCGTGGCGCTGGCCACCATCCCTGCCGGCAGCGTTAACGACCTTCTGAAATTCGCCGTTGGCGTGGATGTACGCCAGCGCGGCGTGATGGGCATGCAGACAGATATCAGCATACGCGGTGGCACCTTCGACCAGATAGCCGTCCTGCTGAACGGCGTCAGCATCAGCGACCCCCAGACCGGACACAACTCCGGAGACTTCCCCGTGGACATCAGCGAGATTGACAGGATAGAAATCCTCGAAGGCCCCGCCGCCAGGACATACGGCACATCCTCGTTGCTGGGAGCCGTGAACATAGTCACCAAGACACACGCCAACAGCGGCGTTTCAGCCAGGGTGGAAGGAGGATCCCACGCCCTGCTGGGAGCTGCCGTAAGCGGCAACCTCAATACCGGAAAGGTCAGCAACCAGCTGTCGCTAAGCTATAACCGCACTGACGGATACACCCTTAGCCGCGAAGGCACGCACAACACTGACTTCGCCGCCGCCAAGGCCTTCTATCAGGGACGATACGCCGGCAAGGCCCTAGATCTCAAGTGGCACACAGGCCTCTCCCTGAAGGACTTCGGCTCCAACACCTTCTACAGCCCCCGCTTCGACGACCAGTTCGAGCACCTGCTCAAGACATACACCGCCCTTCAGGCTGAGACCTATGGCCGCGTTCACCTCAAGCCCTCCGTCTTCTGGAATCACACAGAGGACCGCTTCGAACTCTTCCGCGGCCACAGCGACAAATATCCCTTCAACTTCCACCGCACGGACGTGCTCGGCGTCAATCTGGGAGGCTGGGTGCAGAGCGACCTCGGAAGGACAGCCTTCGGAGCCGAAGTCAGGAACGAGAACATCATCAGCACCAACCTCGGCGAGCCCCTGGAGGAAGCCATCCCCGTAAAGGGATACGACGCTTCATACAAGGTGGGCCTCAACCGCACGGATATGAACTTTTACCTGGAGCACAACGTGATCCTGAAGCGTCTCACCTTCTCTGCTGGTGTCACAGCCGCAAAGAACACTGGCAACAACGAGGGTTTCCGCCTCTATCCCGGCGCCGACGCAAGCCTCAGGATTTCGGACTTCTGGAAAATCTACGCCTCATACAACAGTTCTCTGCGTATGCCGTCCTTCACCGAACTGTACTACTCTGTCGGAGGTCACCAGGCCGACAAGAACCTGAAGGCGGAGAAGATGCAGGCCACAGAGGTGGGTATAAAGTATCTGAATACTGGAATCAGGGCCATTGCCACTGTATACTACCATCACGGAACTGACCTGATAGACTGGATTAAGGACAACAGGATCCCCGACGCTCCCTGGACTTCAGTGAACCATTCAGTAATCAATTCCATAGGGGAAGAAGTCACTCTCAGACTGGAACCGCACCTGCTCCTGGGCAAGGCAGATTTCCCTGTACGCAGCATAAACCTCAGTTACGCGCACATAGACCAGGACAAGAAGGCGGACGAAGGTTACGAGTCCTATTACTCCCTGGAATATCTCCGTAACAAATTCGTTTTCCAATTTGATTTGCAACTGTTCCAGAAACTCAACCTTGACCTGTCGGCACGCTGGCTCGACCGCTCAGGCAGTTACCGCCTGTACCAGGACGGTGTAGATACAGGAAAGATAGTGGAGTACGATCCATACACCGTAGTAGATGCCAAATTGTCCTGGGACGAGCCTTCCTGGAGCATATACCTCACAGCAGAAAACCTGCTGGACAAGACCTATTACGACCACGCCAACATTCCCCAGCCCGGACTTTGGGTCAAAGCAGGCCTTCAGCTGCGCCTGGAATAGGGTATTTGGAGTAATGCTTTAATTGATATATATTTGCGTAATATATAATTGAATCTATGATTCGGCCGTTGGTAGTTGTCCGTTATGTGGGTCTCATCCTGCTCATCCTGGTTGGCTTCATGCTGGTTGCGGGCGGAGTTTCCTGCATAGGAGGTCCGGACCAGTCCACGATCCCCCTTTTCTTCTCGGCGCTCATAGGGCTCATCATAGGTATATTTCCGGTAATCTTCTCCAAGGGAGTACCCAGCATAACCAGACGCGAGGGTTATGCGATAGTGGTCATAGCCTGGCTGATGGCCTGCATCGTAGGCGGCCTTCCTTACCTCCTGTACGGGGACGACTTCAATATCATCAACTCATTCTTTGAAAGCGTATCGGGCTTCACCACTACCGGAGCCTCCATCATAAATGACATTGAGGCCCTGCCGGACGGACTCCTGTTCTGGAGGATGTCCACCAGTTGGATAGGCGGTATAGGCGTGGTTATGTTCGCCCTGCTCATTCTCCCGTCAATGCGAGGCGTGGGAAACACCCTTTCCGATATGGAACTGTCCACCATCGCCAAAGACAATTACAACACCACCAAGCGCAGCTCCATCATCAGGCTCCTGATAATCACCTACTGCGTGCTGACAACCATCGCCACCGTCTCGCTGCGTTTTGCGGGGATGGACTGGTTCGACGCCATCTGCCACGCTATGTCGGCGTGCTCCACCTGCGGGTTCTCTACAAAGAACGCCAGTATCGCCGCTTTCCACTCTCCTGTCATCGAGAGCATCATCATAGTCGCTATGACCTGCGCGGGCATCCATTTCGGAGTGTTCCTTTCCGCAATTACGGGACGCGGGTCCGTGAGAGGTTTCTCTTCTTCATTGAAGGTATATATATCGTTTATGATAATCGTGGCCATACTGGCATCCCTGAGCCTCTGGTATCACAATGTATACTCCACACTTCTCGGATGTATGCGCCGCGGATTCTTCCACGTAGTTTCGTTGACTACAACCACGGGATTTGCTATCACGGACACCAACACCTGGCCGGCGTTCTGCGTCGTCCTGCTTACAATATGCTCTCTGATATGCGCCTGCAGCGGATCTACGACAGGAGGTATCAAGATTGACAGAATGGTCATCCTGGCCAAGTCCGTCCAGCGACGAATCCTCAGGCAGAGGAACCCCAACCGCTTCTACAACGTCAGGATCGACGGCAAGAGCATAAGCGACGACCGCGTGGAGGATGCCCTGAATTTCATAGCCGTATATATACTGATAGTTGCTGTCGGCTGTGTTCTTTTCACCGCCTTCGGAAATGACCTTCAGACCAGTTTCTCCGGAGCGGTAGCCTGTATGGGTAACGTGGGACCGGGCTTCGGGATAGTCGGTTCCGTAAACAACTACAGTTCACTAAACGCTGCCACCAAATTTGTCGGCGTACTCCTGATGCTGCTGGGTCGTCTGGAAATCTTCGAGATCCTCCAGCTCTTCTATAACCACCGCAAAGAATAGTGCAACACCTTGGTGAAATAATATCCTTGATAGTGGCTCTCAGCTGGACGGCCACGGCCATCTTCGCTGACATTGCAAGCCACCGCCTGGGAGCTCTTCCGCTGAACCTCATAAGGATGGGGCTCTCGATAGTATTCCTCAGCGTCCTGCTTCTGATTGTCACCGGTTCGCCTATTCCCACCTACGCCGACGGCGCCACTTACCTGTGGCTGGCGCTATCAGGCCTCGTGGGCTATGTGTTCGGGGACTGGTGCCTGTTCAGCTGCTACGTCCATATAGGCTCCAAGTTCGGGCAGATACTGATGACGCTGGCGCCCCCCGTAGCAGGAATAACCGGGTGGCTGCTGCTGGGCGAGAAACTCTCTTGGCACTCCTGGCTGGCTATGGCAGTGACCCTCACGGGTATTGCCATCTCCATAATGGCTCGCGGTGGGCAGTCTCACAAGCTGGAGATCAAACTCCCCGTCAAGGGCGTGCTGCTTGGAATCGGGGCCGGAATCGGCCAGGGCGTGGGACTGGTACTCAGCAAGATAGGCCTTGAAAACTACGCTGCCGCCATACCTGAAGGCGCATCGCGCGCAGTTACGGCAATGATGCCTTTCGCGGGCACGCTCATAAGGGCCGTGACGGGCTTCTTCGGTTTCTTCATCCTGCTTTCCATCATGGGCAAGACCTCCGAACTGAGGACGGCGTTCAATGACAGGAAGGGTATGAAGTTCGCCCTGCTCACCACGTTCTTCGGGCCGTTCCTGGGGGTTTCACTGTCGCTGATGGCAGTGCAGTACGCCAACGCCGGAATCGCCTCCACGCTGATGGCTCTTACGCCGGTGCTGATAATAGTCCCCTACTCCATCATCAACAAACAGAAGATATCTCCAAAGGAGATTCTGGGAACCATCATCACCGTCACCGGAGCAGCGCTCTTTTTCTTGTTGTAATCTACTTAAGCAGCAGAAGGCACCCTGCTGCCATCAATCAGAGTTTTTATTATATTTGTAAGAAGTAAGAATGAGCAAATATCGGATATATATGAGAAAGTTATTGTTATTCAGCGTTTTAGCAACACTGACGTTGTGCCTGGCAGCACAGCCGGCACGCCCGCAGGGCGGACGCCCCGGCGGAATGGGAGGATTCTTCGGCCCTCGCGTAGATACTGTTAAGATTTGGCCTAACGGCGCTCCCAACGCATTCCCTCCGCAGAAAAGTTCAAACGGACAGGATTACTCCGAGGCCATTATGGAAGTCTATCCCGCCAGGAATCCCAACGGACACTGCGTCATAGTCTGCCCCGGAGGCGGATACGCTATGCTCTCCCTCACCCACGAGGCCAGGGATTTCCACACCTGGTTCAACAACAGGGGCATCACTTTCTGCGTGTTGCAGTACAGGCTCCCCCGCGGCCACCACGACGTACCACTCAGCGACATCCAGGAGGCCATCCGCATTATGCGCGGCCGCACTGACCTGGGAATCACCAAGGTGGGTATTATGGGAACGTCTGCAGGAGGCCACCTCGCAGCCACCGCATCCACTCTCTACACCAACGCGGTAAACCGTCCGGACTACCAGATCCTGGTTTACCCGGTAATCACGATGGATCTGTCATACACGCATAGAGGATCATACGACGGTCTCCTTGGAGAGAATCCCAGCCAGGAGCTTGTGGACCGTTACTCCTGCAACAAGCACGTGACATCCGACACTCCTCCCGCATTCATCATCGCAGCCAGCGACGACTTCCTGGTTCCCGTCAAGAACAGTCTTGACTACTATCAGGCCCTTGTGGACAACCGCGTGAGCGCCACCCTGCATATGTATCCCAGCGGCGGACACGGATTCGGCTGGGGCGAGAACTTCCGCTACAAGGACGAGTTCGGAGCCGAACTTGACGCCTGGCTCAATTCCGTGGTATTCAACCTGAAATAACATTCCTGATGCAGGTTGCCGTCATAGGAGCTGGCGCCGCCGGGTGTTTCTGCGCAGTAGAAATCCGGCGGCGCTTGCCGTACGCGCAGGTCACGGTTTTCGAGGCCGGGCCAAAGGCCCTGGCCAAGGTAGCCCTGACCGGCGGCGGACGCTGCAACCTTACTAACACCTTCCAAGACATAAAGGAACTGGAGGATGCCTATCCGCGCGGCGCCTCTGTGGTGAAGAACGCCTTCAAGGCGCTGAGCCCTGAGCAGACCTTCCAATGGTGGGATAACGCCGGAGTGCCCCTCACCGTCCAACCGGACGGCTGCGTCTTTCCCGAAAGCCAGGATGCGATGCAGATTGTCCGCACGCTGGAACGCCTGATGCGCAGCAGCGGCGTCCAGCTGGTGTGCGGACATAAAGTGACCCGCATCCACCAGGACTTGCAGCTGGAAATTGACGGATTGGATGAGCCCTTCCAGGCCGACGCTGTCCTGCTGGCAGCAGGAGGCCTCAAGGAAGACGCCCTGCGAAGCCTTCTCCCTTCAAGCGTAGCCGTGACTCCCACCGTCCCCTCTTTATTTACCTTTAAAGTGCCCGATTCTGGCCTTAAAGCCCTGATGGGCACCGTCATACCGGACGCGCGCCTGGAACTCGCAGGAAGCGGTCTTTCGGCCCGCGGAATCCTGCTCGTCACCGACTGGGGCCTCAGCGGCCCCGCCACGCTTAAACTCAGCTCCTATGCAGCGCACGTACTTGCCCAATCCGCCTACAAAGGCCAGGTGGCCGTCAACTGGCTGGACGCCGATCCCGCCCAGGTGCGGGAGTGGACCCTTGAGGCATCGTCCCGCCAGGGCCGCAGGCAGTTGTCGGGCTATCGCCCGCAGGGGCTCAGCGACCGCCTCTGGGAGCACATCCTCAAGAGAGCCGGCGCGGACCGCAGCTGCAAGTGGGCGGAGATAGATAAAGCCCAGCGCGCCCGTCTGGAACAGGCGCTCACGAACGACCTCTACCCCATAGACGGCCGCGCCCGTTTCAAGGAGGAATTCGTCACCTGCGGCGGAGTGAGTCTGGACGCCATAAACCCAAGAACCCTGGAAAGCAAGACAGTCCCGGGACTGTTCTTCTCCGGGGAGGTCCTGGACATAGACGCCATAACCGGAGGATTCAACCTCCAGGCAGCCTGGAGCACAGGTTATATGGCCGCCGTGGGTATTAGCGGCAAATTGTCCCATATGTGATGTTTTTTCATATATTTGCATTACATATGAGAAAATTCTTCATTATATGCATCAGCATCCTGCTCCTGTTCACGTCCTGCCGCCAGGCAGACAAGTCAGGAATCCAGACAGGAGACCTGGTGTTCGTTACCCTTCCCGCAGGATACCACCTTTACAACCGGGACTATGAAGCTTCCCCTGACAAACCAGAATCATTCGAAGACCTTATCATCCACACGGCAATAGCCGACGTGGACAAACAGGGAGTATGGATTATTGACGCAACCCTTGCCCACGGCGTGGACAGGCATCCCCTGGACACCCTCCTGAGCGATTTCTCCCTCAAGGAAGGCTACAGTTGCGACTACATAGTCATGCGCCTGAAAGACAACAAGGACGTCAAGCGCTACGTAGCCAACGCAAAGAAGGAGCTGGGCAAGAAATACAACATCAACTTCACGCCCACCCCCGATGCCCTTTACTGCACGGAACTGGTACGCAACTGTTACATCGACAGGAAAGGAAACCCCATCTTCGAGGAGGCTCCCCTCGATTTCAGGGACCGTGAAGGCAATATGCCCGACTACTGGACCTGGCTCTTCGGACGCTTGGAGAAGGAAGTACCGCAGGGAGTTATGGGAACCCTGCCCCAGTCAATGATAGAAGACCCGTTGCTTGAAAGGGTCGACTGCCAGCTGGAAGATTATAGATAACAATAACAATTATAAAATAGTAGTGTATGAAAAAGAGACTTATCTGCCTTCTTTCCGCCCTTGCGCTTTGCGCGGCGCCCGCCTTTGCCCAGAACAGTTCCGACCTCGGAACCTGGAGCAGTATCCAATTAGTAAAATCGTTCGGCGCGCCCTACGCAATGGCCCGTGCGGAGCACCGTTCATATGACCATATCTGTGCCACCGAATGCTGGTTCCTTATGGCCGGCGGAGGCTACAACTTCAACAGCTGGCTCAAGGGAGACCTCAGCTACGAGTACTGGAAAATCCCTTCTGCAGGAGACCTGGTACAGCACAAGGCAGTATTCTGCTTCACCGAGACCCTCAAGCGCGAAGGCCTCGCATTGGCCCTCAGGGAAAAATACGAGCTGGCCTACAACCCGGCTGCCGAGAGTTTCAGCCATACCCTCAGGACAAGGCTCCGTGGCCAGTACAAAGGCGCTGACAGCATATTCACCCCTTACCTGATGTACGAGTATTTCACCAACCTCAGCACTGGAAAATGGGTTCGCTCACTGCACTACGCGGGCACTGAGATCAGCCTCGGAGGCGGTCATTCAATCGACCTCTTCTATATGTATCATCTTTACAGCACCGCAATCGGCACCGCCGCCGTCAACACCCTCGGCGTAGGTTACACATTCGTCTTCTAAAATGATGGAAGAACCGGTTCTGAACGCGCATAACAAAGAAGAGTATCCGCCGATGCACACGGCGGAGCACATACTCAACGCCACTATGGTCAGGATGTTCGGCTGTCCCCGCTCACGCAACGCCCACATAGAGCGCAAGAAGAGCAAGTGCGACTACGAACTCCCCTCCTGCCCCACAGACCAGCAGGTGGCGCAGATCGAGGCCGCGGTCAACGAAGTCATCTCCCGTAACCTTGACGTGAAGATAGAATTTATGCCCCGGGAACAGGCAGCCGCCATCGTAGACCTGAGCAAGCTGCCAGAGGATGCGTCGCAGACGCTCCGAATCGTGCGCGTAGGAGACTACGACGCCTGCGCCTGCATAGGGGCGCACGTGTCCAACACTTCAGAAATCGGCACTTTCAAGATACTCAGCCACGACTACGCTGACGGCCGCTGGCGCGTCCGCTGGAAAGTGACTGCCTAAAAGAAAGGCGCTTCCTTTCGGGAGCGCCTTTCTTTATACTGCCGCGGGGCTACAGCGTGAGGCCGTCCTTGAAGGCGCTTCCCACTACCTCTCCCAGAGCAATGTACTTGTTGTTGAAAGGATCGAAGGTGATGGGTGCGAGTTTGGCAACGTCTATATTGCCAGCGGCGTCAAGTACGCACTCGTCTGCGCTTACATTGACTATTTCTCCCTTGAGGATGCCTGTGTTCTCGTCATATGAGATGAGTTTGCACTCCAGCGCAAGAGGCAGTTCCTTTATGAGAGGTGCGTCCACGAATGCAGATTTCTCTACGTGCCATCCGGCGTGGGCCACCTTGTCGGGAACCTTGTTTCCGGATATCATTCCCACATAGTCGCAAGCAACCACCTGGTCCTTGGTGCCCATACTTACAGTGAAGGCTCCCCTTTCCCTGATGTCCTTTACAGTCTTGTGGCCCTTGCTCAGGTCCATTGTGATTTCCTTGTAATCAGATATGCCTCCCCAGGCTGCGTTCATTGCAGAAGGAACGTCATCCTTGCCGTATGCAGCTATGATGAGGACAGGCTGGGGGTAACTGAGGGGCTTTGCCCCGAAATTCTTTCTAGCCATAGATTATTATATTTTTATCAAAAATAACAAAAAAAGATTCCCGGACAAAGCCGGGAATGACTGGTTATTAGAAGTTCCAGATTTTGATTTCGTTGTTACCCACTGATGCATTCTCGAAGGGCCCAGGCTTTGGAGAGGAGAAGTTGCGGGCGGCGCCGGCGTAGTCGTGGTCTATGCGCAGAGGAGTCTCGTCGCGGTTCTCGAAGTAGCTGTCGGTATAGTAGGCCTTGTCCAGCATCTGGGTATCAACGGACTTGGTCTGGGCGCGGTTCCAGGCGGCGTCGAGGGTGAATTTGAGGTAGATGCCGTCTTCACGGTAGATCAGTTCGGGCATAGGCTCGCTGCCGCCGACGGCTGCGCCCTGCTCATACTTGTAGCCGGGGGTGCCGTTGTAGTAGACGTTGCCGGCCACGTGCATAGGCAGCCAGAAGTTGTTGCCCTGGTTGCTTCCGGCAGGAACGGTGCCGTTGCGGAGTTTCTCGGCGAACTCCTCGGGCATCCTTTCGTCCACGGTGACAGTGTTCATATCGCGGAAGATGCCGGGGTAGAACGGCGGTTGGCCGTCATAGACGCTCAATCCCCTCTTGGCTCCGTAGAAGACGTTGTTGTAGTAGCGGTCGTCCCCACCGGGGAAGCTCATTACGCCCACGACTGCCGTGGAGTGAGGCGCGTGGTACGGGGTATAGCGGTTGGGCACCGGCCTGAAGGTGACGTCGCCGCAGATGAGGTTGTGGACGAAGGCCGTACCCTGGGACATATCCAGGAACGCGGTCTCAGAAAGCATCACGTTGTTGTCCACCAGGCAGGGGCCGTGGCTCACTTCTATCATAATGTCGCACAGGCTGTGGCCTGCGAAGGTATTGCCCGTCACACGCGTGCCTATCGCCTGCCAGTCAAGCCAGATACCGCGGACGCAGTTGATAAGGACGTTGTCCTTTATGAGGACGTCTATTGCTGCGTGGAGCTTTATACAGCCCACCTCGGCGCCGCCGAACTGGACGTTGGTATTGATGTCGTGGATGTAGTTGTTCTCGATTGTGGAGAATACTCCGCCAAGGTGGCCAACTACGCCGGCCTGGCCGCAGTCGTGGATATGGTTGTTGCGGATCTCGTGGGAGCCTATGTTGTCCTTGTTCCAGCCCATGTTGTAGGCCTTGAAGATGGACTCCAGTTCTCGGTTGAAGCCTATGAGTTCACGCTCCGTCACCCAGCGGTTATGGCCCGAGGCCCTGTCTTTTCCAAGGCTTACGCCCACGCACTTGGAGTTGCTTATCTCGTTGTCCTCTATCACCCAGCCTTTGCTCCAGTGAGGGCCTATCAGGCCTTCCTGGAATGCGGTGGGAGGAGCCCACTGAGTGGCCGCCTGGCTGAGGTGGAAACCTTTGACAGTTATGAAGTTGACACCCGTCAGTTTGGGGAAGAACACTGCCTGGCGCACGTTGATTTCCGCCAGTTCCTTATTAGGGTCGGCCCCGCCGAAATTGGCGTATATAACGGTCTGGGCGTCGTCCACCTGCACATACCAGCATAGATGCTCGGAAGCGTCCTTCACCTCTTCGGCCGTTCCTACCTGCCAGAGAGGTTTGCGGTTGAGATAAACCTCGCCCAGGCACAGGAACGGAGTGCTTTCATACACCCAGTCTCCGTCAAGGATTTCTGTATACGGATTGAAATCTCCGAAATAGCTGTTGGGGAGGGTTACTTTCCACACGTCAGTCCTCTTTTCGCGGGTCCAGGTGGTGATCTGGTCGGAACCTTTTATCCAAACCTCTTCGCCTTCGGCCGCCTGGTATGTAATGCGGGCGTACTTGCTGGATCCTCCGTTGCGGGGATTCACCCACTCGCGGTATGTTCCTGCGTGAACGGTTACCACGTCTCCCGAGCGTGCCACGGAAGCCGCTTTGGAGATTGTGAGGAAAGGCGCTTCGGCTGTTCCCGGATTGAGGTCAGAGCCGCTTTTGGCGACGTGATACTCAGTGGCAAAGCCGTTTATGGAGCCCAACAGCAGGGCCAGAAGGATTATCAGGTGGCGTTTCATATTATGTGGTTGTTTGTAATCGTTAAAGCGTTGGCAGAACTTTGTTCCGCGGATCATCCTCAGGGAAGCGGTAGGCAAGTCCTGTGAAAGTGGCTATGAGATTGCCTTCTTCGTCCTTTATCTCTACGACGCAGAAAGGCAATTTGCGGTGGTCCAGGGTTTCCGTGGCGGTGGCGTATAGCCATCCGGAGGAAACAGATTTATGGATGGCAATGGTGGAA
The DNA here is from genome assembly GCA_017962585.1 of Bacteroidales bacterium. Lineage (GTDB taxonomy): Bacteria > Bacteroidota > Bacteroidia > Bacteroidales > UBA932 > Cryptobacteroides. The sequence goes on along the minus strand of JAGCVB010000041.1, from coordinate 253 downwards.
TCTACAGATACGGTGACGCGTCCGTGGCTGTTAACCGCAGCCGCAAATGCGAAATCCGCCAGGGTGAACAGGGCGCCGCCCTGGCATCCCCCTGCCGCATTCAGGTGCTTCTGCTCCACCTTCATACGGGCCGTGGCATAGCCTGGCCTGATATCAAGAAGTTCGCAGCCGGCAAGGGCTGCGAACTTATCGTTCAGGAAAAAGTCTTTCAGGCTCATACCTCCAGTATGGCGTTCAGGGCCTCTACATCTTC
>JAGCVB010000040.1 GCA_017962585.1 Bacteroidales bacterium | reverse complement strand
GTGGGGAGACCTCGCTGAATAGCACTTGATCTCCGCATACGAACATTTCTACGCCGAATATGCCGTAGCCGCCCAGGGCGTCGGTAATCTTCTTGGCGATATCCTGCGCCTGCTTCAAGGCGCTCTCGCTCATAGGCTGCGCCTGCCAGGACTCGCGGTAGTCGCCGTCCACCTGATGGTGGCCGACCGGGTTCAGGAACGTGGTGCCGCCGGCGTGGCGAACGGTCAGCAGCGTAATCTCATAGTCGAATTTCACGAAGCCCTCGACGATTACCTCGCCGCCGCCGGCGCGGCCTCCCTCCTGGGAGATCCTCCAGGAATTGTCGGCGTCGGCCGGAGTCTTGCAGACGCTCTGCCCGTGGCCGGACGAACTCATTATCGGCTTCACCACGCAGGGGGTTCCTACCGCGGCAATGGCCGCGTCAAACTCCGCGCGCGTGGCTGCAAAGCGGTAGTTGGAGGTTGGAAGGCCCAGGGTCTCGTGCGCCAACTGCCGTATGCCCTTGCGGTTCATCGTGAGGAATGTTGCGTTGGCCGTGGGAATCACGTTGAAGCCCTCCTTTTCCAGTTCCACCAGCGTAGGGGTTGCTATGGCCTCCACCTCCGGGATGATGAGGTCGGGCTTTTCCTGCTCGATGATTTCCCGCAGGCGCTTTCCGTCCAACATTGACAGCACATAGCTGCGGTGCGCCACCTGCATTGCAGGCGCGTTCTCATAACGGTCAAGAGCAATCACCTCAACTCCATAACGTTGCAACTCAATTGCAACCTCTTTTCCCAATTCTCCGGAGCCGCACAGCAGCGCCTTCTTTGCCACCTTCGTGAGGGGCGTACCGATTTTTACCATAGCTTGATTAAATAGATTAAGTAAAGATACGAAAAAAGACCATATTGGATGAGGGATTGATTAATGTGGATTTATGATTATATTTAAGCCGTCATATATGAATACAAGTAGTTTTATTCTGTATAACCTAACCACAATAATTAAAAAGAGATGAAAAGATTTTTACTTTTTGTAATGATGTTTGCAGGCATTACTGCCGCAGCTCAGCAGCAAAGAAACAACGTAGTGCCTTCTTATAAAGGCGCCGTTGAAGATTTCAAGCCCAGCATCGTGAACCAGAGGGGACATCAGTATCCTATGGTTAACTCCCAGGGAGCATTGCGCTGCCAACTCCGTGCACCTCAGGCAAGTTCCGTTCAGATTGACATCGGCGGAAGAAGGTATGAGATGACAAAGGACGCCGACGGCGTATGGACCGGTACCACCGAGCCTCAGGACGTGGGCTTCCACTACTATCAGCTGAATGTTGACGGAGCATCCGTTCCGGATCCGGGAACCGTTTATTTCTTCGGCGCAGGCCGTTGGGGAAGCGGTATAGAGATCCCTTCAGCCGATATGGACTTCTGGCAGGTTAAGAACGTGCCTCAGGGTGTCCTCGAGGAGAGGTACTACTGGGCATCGACCACAGAGACAATGCGTCACTGCTTTGTATATCTGCCTGCAGAGTACCAGAAGAACCCTACCAAGAGGTATCCTGTTCTGTATCTCCAGCACGGAAATGCAGAGGATGAGAACGGATGGGGCACACAGGGCCACACCGCCCAGATCTTGGACAACCTTATCGCCGAGGGCAAAGCTGTTCCGTTCATCGTTGTCATCGATTACGGCCAGGGACAGAACATCCCTCTGATTCCCCAGTATGCTGCAAAGCTGCCTGCTGGACAGAATGGAGCACCTAACGTAGGTGACGCGTTTGCAATGGTCCTCATCAATGACATCATCCCTATGATTGAGAAAGAGTACCGCGTAATTCCCGACGCACAGCACCGTGCTATGGCAGGTTTGTCAATGGGAGGCGGCCAGACCCGCAGGACCACTATGGCAAATCCTACCACCTTCGCTTATGTCGGCCTCTTCAGCGGCGGCGTAATGAGCGTAGAGGACATTCAGGGATCTGCTGGTTACAAGGAGACCAACAAGGTGGTATTCATGAGCAGCGGAAGCAAGGAGAATCCCAGGGTTATGGAAGCAGCCGAGGCTCTCAGGGGAATCGGTATGAACGCTGTAGGATACATTTCTGAGGGTACTGCACACGAGTGGCACACCTGGCGCCGCAGCCTCTATCAGTTCGCACAGCTCCTGTTCAAATAACAGTTGAATGCTTATAAAAAAAGCTCCCGATTCCCGGGAGCTTTTTTTGTATCAGTTGTCTCGAAGAGACTTTATTTCAAGGTCATCTTGGCAGGGAATACCTGTTCGGTAATGGTGCTCCATGACAATCCGCCAGCGCTGACGATTCCGAAGTAACGCATACCTCTGATAGGGAATGAACCAACGGAGAGTGTAACCTCCAGACCGTTCATCTCAGCGGTATTGTCGGACTTGAGCTCTATGTATCCGATGGCGTAGTTTCCACCGACGCGGGTAACGTTGCCGTTATAGTTGATGGTTCCTTGCAGTGTGAAGTTCAAATTGCCGTAAGTATCGTCTACCCAGCTGTCGATAACCTGATCGTTCATTACTATTAGCATTCCAGTTTCAGGGTCGAACTGTGCTACGGCACCTGCGTCGTTGCCCATCCAATCAGGACTGACACCGCAAATTCCCTGGATCTTGACGCTTTCGTCTTCGGTAATCTCAGTGATGATCCACTCGTCGGTATTGCCGTCGCCACGAGGTACGGACCAGGTTCCGAGCCACTTCTCGTAAGGACTCTTCTCCCTATCGATGGTGAACTCCAGATACTGGTAGTATCCGCTGGTGAGGCCGTCGTCGTTGAATCCTACAGCAAAAGCGATGTAGTCTCCGTTCTGGAACTTCGGATAGTAGAAGTGTTCGGTCTCGGCGGTCTTTTCGCTCTTGGCCAGAGTAGGGGCGACTACCATTACGATGAAGTCGTCTATGTACAGTCCTGAAGCCTTGTACTGGCTTGCAGGAACAACTGCGAGGGCGTACTTGCCGTAATCTTCTTCTCCGACAGTTACGAGAATGTCGTCCCTGGATTTGCCTTCAACCTTGGTCACACCCTCATAGGTGATAGTCCAGTTGTCAATGCGTACCATAGCACCGGCCTGGCTCACTTTGATTGTTCCGTCATAGGAGCCGGAAGCGTAAGATACCACGCCGCTGCGGGGATCGATTGAGTCGTTGGCCTCCAGGGAAACGCGAAGCGTGTCGACATTCGTGTCGACGCCCTTCACTATGCTGGTGGTAATCCAGTCAACATCAGCAGACGCTGTCATTACCGCATTGGATATGAACGGGAAGTCATAGCTGATAGGCTTGCCGGGAGCGGAGATGTCCTCAGGATTGAAATCCTTTACGAGGACTCCGCTCTGCTGGACGGTCACGCTGGTGGTCTCGTTGCCTGCCTTGAGGGTGATCTTGGCATAGCGGGACTCGTTTGAAGACCAGGCGGGAACGGTTACCGACACTTCGTTTCCGTTCACTGCAACGGAAGCCCAGGAAGAACCAGACGTTGCCGTTACAGGGTTTGAGGACTCTATGGTAATGGTGTTTGTACCGCCCTGGGGGCCGAACAGCAGGTTAGCCTCTTTGACTTTCAGGTCTTTGTTGCCATAAGAAATAATGTCACCTTCCCCGTTGTCGCAGGCGGCGAGCATTCCGAGGGTCAGGATGGCAGTAAGAAAATACAATATCTTTTTCATAGGGCAATACTATTTTTTAGTGAGACTGTAGACATAGGGCAAAGCACGGGAACCTACTACATTGCCGTCTTCATCCTTGGCACCGGTGTTGAAGCCGAGGCCGGAAGCCAGGTCAAGTGCGCCGTAATCAGCGGAGGCGCTGGTACCGGTGGCAGTCTTCCAGGCGTGCAGGTAGAATCCGTCAGGGAGGTGGAGTTCCATAGCACCGCTGAGGATTGCCCAGCCGTTATGGCTCTCTAACCTGAAGTAAGGATTGTTGGCATCCACCTGGTCCCAGATGAGCTCTATCATAACCGACGTAGAAGTACGGTAATAGAAGTAGTTTCTGGAGGCGAAAGTCTCGTCTTCTTCCATAAAGGCACTGTCACAGAAGCAGAAACGGGCGAATCCGTTGTCATTGGTCTCTACCTGGCCGAGGTTCTTGGCGCCTGCGATCTGTGCAACTCCTTTCCATTCGTCAAATTGGAGAGGAATGTCGTACTTGTCGTTGAGGCCTTTCAGCAGGAGGGTTCCTTCGTCGTCGAGGGCGATGGATACGTTGATGGTCTTAGCCTGCAATGACGGGATGTCGTCGGACTTGTTGTAAGTTAGCGTGTAGTTGCCGACGTACTTCTCCTTAGGCAGGTAAGAGAACGGATGTCCCCAGGTTATGTCGTTCGAATCCAGAATCTTTATGTCGTTGGTCTTGGGATCGATGGTGAACTCCTGGAATGAGTACTCTCCGATTGTCATAGGCTCATAAAGCCTGCAACGGTCAGGGAAAAGGGCGAAAGGTATCTTGATCCTTTCATCATCGTCGTCGATCTTACCGTCTTCTCCAGGAAGGGTAATGCGGAGATAGCGGCTGGAACCTGAGGTTGGAGTACCGTTGGTCTCGTAGAGGTAGCCTTCGACTTTCTCTGAACCGGCTGTCACACCGTATGTGATTCCGGACATACCGACTTTCTGACGCAGGACGCTCTTCAGGTACTCGCCCATATCGCCAGTGGTGATAGGGAACATTTCAGCCTGGATTTTCCAGCGCTTGCCAGTCATTCGGATATAGTCGTTGGATACCTGGTCTATCACGAACTCGAAGTCTCCTCCGCGGCCCTGATAATTGGCAGAGGAACCGCTGGGAGTTGCCCAGTAGTGCAGGACACTGTTGAAAGTATCGAAGGAAAGGACAGGACCTTCATCGTTGGTAATCTTGTAAGTAGATTCCACGGCGGTGAAAGTGGTGTCTGTGGTGGTGTAATCGCGCTCGCTCATCGCGGTCACCTTGCCGTCCTTGAACTTGACTGCATAAGCGTAGCCGCAATTCATCGAGGTAAGGGGATCGGCAGCATCGTAAGTCGAAGGTGTAGCCGGATAAATCAGCATTACCCATCCGTTGGAATTGGCTTCCAGGACGTTGGCTGCATCCTTCATTCTGTTCTGCATACGCTCGGATGCTGATTCCTCGAAGATGTCAGCCTGTTCTTTAAGGCAGGATTGCAACGGGAGGAAGAGGGCAGCCGCAGCCAGGAGAGCTATGATGTTTTTTCTTTTCATAAGATTTTCCATTTTAAATTACTCTACAGAAACGGAAGTCAGGTCTACGCGGCCGTCCATAACCTCGTCCTGGCGACGCAGGATTGTGTTGCGGAGGACGTCTATGTCGATGTCGAATCCGGAAAGCATATAACTGCGAACCAAGTCCAGTTTGGCCTGGATTATTTCGGCACCGTCACCAGCCTGGGTCATCCAGGCATCCCACTGCTCTTCGGTGTTGGTGATGTAGGTAGAGAGCATCTCGGCAAAATCCTCACGGTCGGAATGCTGGGAATACTGGGTGATGAAGCCCTTCTGCAGCCATCCGCTTGTCAGGTTCCACTCGTCCGCGATATAGTCAGAACCGCTGATCTCTTTGAAGTCGGCCGGGTAGGCCAGGGTCTGGTTCAGGATGTGGGTGAACTCGTGGTGGATTGTCTTGATGTAATAGTAGTTGAGTGCGTCTGCAGATACCATGTACTGGTCCAGGTAATTGATACCGGACAGGAGGATCTTCTTTCCGCCTTCTGCGGTACCCAGGATGTAGGTTCCGTTGTTGCGGTATTCCCATTCTCCAATGAGGAAGAACATCTTGGGGAAGTATGTGCGGGTGAATCTGATGCCGGCAACCTCGTCGTAGGTGTCTACGCAGAGGTATTTCACCAGGTGGGCCATTATGATGGAATTGTCCATATCGGCCGGGATGGTGAAATAGTTGACATCAGATTCATTCAGCTCAAAGCGATATTTGAAGTCAATGTTGTACGGATTGACGTAATTGGCTTCCAACCACCTGTCAAAATCGTTCTGCTCCTGGATACGGTCAGCGATGACGCTGTAGCTTGTATCCGGATTGTCCTGTTCGCAGGCAGTTGCCAGCAGCAAGGCTGCTAAAATAGTTGTAAAATAAACAATATACTTTTTCATCTTGCTTGCGATTTAGTCATTGGGAATAAGCATAGGAGAATCTGCAGTGACATCCTTCCTCGGGTTAGGAGTGTAATCGGCATCGATTACCTTCTGAGGAATCTGTACGGCACGGCGTTCATCGTCGACGGTCAATACGTCAGTCTGCATTGAAGGGTTGCCGGTAGCATCCATCTGGCGGCGCCAGATCTCTATGCCGTAGCGCTTCACGTCAAACCAGCGCTGGCCCAGCTGAAGGGTCTCGATCCTCTTCATATGGAGGATGAACTGGAGGAGGTTCTCCTGGTCGGAGCCTTCGGCACCGATCGTGAATGCAGGGTGCAGATGCTTCTTTGGGGTGGAATTCAGCCAGGTGGCGTAGGCCATGGAGCCGTAGTAGGAATTGATCATATCCTGGGTGACTTCAACCTTGGTGGAACTGATGTTGTGCAGCCAGATGTTCATATCTTCCAGAGCGCCTTCGAAGTCTCCCTTCAGGGCCTTTGCTTCCGCCCTGATCAACAAGGTCTCGTCTGCTGTGAAAAGAGTCAGGACTGAGTGGGCATAACCTGTCCTTGCCACAGGGTCGATGTATTCCATAATGTACGGGAGCTTGAAGAAAATGGTAAAGTCGTAACCGGATCCCTGGTAGGTATGCAAACCTGAGTACCAACCGGGAGTTCCCCATACTTGAGTGACATTTCCGTCTTCCCTGTCTGCCAGGTAAGCGCCATGCATAAAGCGCTTGCGGTAGCCGTAAGGGCCGAATACCACTCCGATTTGTGAATAGGCTGTCGCCAACAGGAGGTTGGCCTTGTGCGAGTCGTCAATATAGTTGCGGGTAAGGACTTCAAAATCCTGAGAAAGGGCGTTGTAAGCCTTCCAGTCGCGCAACATACTCTTGGGCGCGGAGCCCAGGCAGAGGTCGGCGTACTTGATGGCTTCATCCCATTTCTCATAGAAGAGGAAGAACTTGGCGGCAAAGGCATAGGCGGCCTTCTTGTTGAAGTGGTACTTGGGAACAGAGTAGTTGAGGTCTCCTATATTGGGAAGAGCCTCCAGGAGGTCTTTCTCAATCAGTTCATATACTTCCGCAACTGTGTTCCTTTCGTATTTGGGGGCCAGGGTAGTCTCGGATTTAGTCATATAGGTGACGCCCAAATCGGTGGCGCTGGTCTTCGGGTTGTAGTTCTTCGCAAAGATGTTCACCAGAAGGAAGTGGTTGTAGGCACGGCTGACGAGAGCCTCGGCCTTGGCCTGCCTGAGAGCCTCCGTGGTGGGGCCGCCCATCTCTTCGATGGCGGCAAGGGCCTCGTTGGCATTGGCGATGGCATTGTAAGCACCGCTCCAGATATTCTCAGGATCGCTGTTGTCGGTCTCTGTAACATCCTGCCAGGCATAAACCTGCTCTACGAAGCGGTCTGTATAAGTACTGGCCGTATATTCGTCCACATTGTCGGACATAAGTTCTGTAACCAGGACGTAGTCGGTGTTGGAATAGGCCGAAGCCAGAAGCTTGATGACTTTCTCTTCGGTGTCTACGCTAGCACGGTTATCCGGGTTGACATCCAGGAATTCGTCGCAGGAGGCGAAAAGCAACATACCTGCAGAAAGGGCAAGGATTATCTTGTTAATTTTCATAATATCTTCCTCCATTAATTAAAAACTGGCCCTGAGCGTAAGGGTGAACTGTTTAGGAACCGGGACGGCCACACCGCCGGTGTTGAAGAATTCAGGATCCTGGCCGTTGAGCTTCTTGTCTGCATAGATCAGGAAGAGGTTGGTGGCCTGAAGCTTGAGGGAGAGGGCGCTGAGCTTGATGGGGTCGAGCCACTTCCTGGGGAAGTCGTAGCTCAGGGAGATTTCCTTCATACGGATGAAATCGCCCTTGGCGATGCGCTCGGTAGAGTAGTTGTATGCGTTGTATGCATACTGGAGGCCCTCGCTGTTGTCACGGTACCAGCGGACTTGCATAGTGCTGGCAATGACAGGGATAGTAGTGTATTCCTCGTCACCAGGTGCTACCCAGCGGTTCTTGAACTCCTTGGGCATTGAATCAAGGTCATTGTAGCTCTGACGGAAGACGGGATCCAGGCGGATGACGTTTCCGAAGCTGTAGGTCATAAAGACATTCAGGCGGAAGTTCTTCCACTGGAAGGTGTTTCCGAGGGAACCTACGTCGGTGGGGTCTACACTGCCAGAGTACTCCAGGAAGTCGGACTTGTCATCCATCCTGGTCTGGAAGTAGATGTCGTCCACGGTGACTTCCTTGTTCTGGTTCAGGAACGTAGGGAGACCTTCGCTGTTCAGGCCCTGGAACTTTACTGAGAACAGGGAGCGGACAGGGTAGCCTTCCATTGTGAAACCGGTACCGGAGATGAGGTCTATCATCCTGGAGGTGTTCTTCAGCATCGTAACCTCGTTGTGGGAGTGCGAATAGATGAAGTTGGTTGTCCAGGAGAAATCCTGTGTCCTAACGTTGGTTGTAGTGAGGGAGAGCTCGATGCCGTCAGAATCCATAGCTGCGACATTTCCGTACTTCTGAACCTCACCGCCCAGACCCTGGGTGTTGATGATACCGATGAGGTCATAGTTCTTACGGGTGTACCAGTCGAAGGAGAGGTTGATGCGGTTGTCAATGAATCCGGCCTCGAGGCCAAGGTTCAGCTCTTTCTTCTTCTCGTATGTAAGGTCATCATTTGCAAGGCTCTCGATGTACAGGGCGGATTCACGTGTTCCTGTGCTCGGACGCCAAGGCGTGTCAGATGATATCTTAACCAGTGAATTGTCCACCCAGGCCGGTCCGCGGTCTGCGGTAAGGGAATAGGAAGCCTTGAGGGAGAGGTGGGAGATTGTGGGGTAGAGGTCTCTCATAAAGTCTTCCTCGTGGGCGTTCCATGCTCCGGAAACGTTCCAGGTAGGCAGCCAGCGGGCGGAGCGGCTCTTTCCAAGCTTGTTGGTACCCTCGTAACGGATGGTTCCGTTGAGAGTGTAGCGGCCCTTATATGAGTAGGTGCCGTTGGCAAAGAAGGCAGCGCTGCGGTCGCGGGTATTGGTCAGGGTATAGTACTTGGTGTTCTCCTCGTTGCCGCGTTTGAATACCTTGTAGTTGTAGTTGGGAATCTCGCCCATTGCATACTGCATACCCCAGCCGCGGAACCATGTGCTGTGACGGTCTATGGAGTTGATTTCCATACCTCCGTAAAGGTTCACTATGTGGCTGGCGTCAAAGGTGTTGTTGTAATTGGCAGTAGCACGGAAGTCGAAGCCGTTCATACTGTTGTCGCTGCGCTGGAAGATACCTCCGTTCTCCATAATTGAGATAGGGAACTCGTAAGGGTTGTCCGGATCGTCATACAGGAAGGAGTTGTTGTCGCGGATGGTAGGCGTATCCATTGCCCGGTATGCCATAGCCTGGTTGGAATTGTCCAGGATGTAGTGTTCGTTGGTGGTTGAAGAACGCTTGTAGGCTGCAAGGGCAGTGAGTTCCAGCTGAGAGAACGGTTTGTAGGAGAGTTCTCCCTGCACTCGGAAATCGGCGACGTTAAGGTCCATATAGTTGTTGTTCAACTCGTGGACAATGTTGAACGGCGCGTAGTTTCGGGTGTAGAACTCGTCCGGATCCAGTGCGCGGGAAGTATTGAGCGCGTAGGAGTAAGGGTTGATGTCAAATTCACGCTTAACCTCTCCTTGAACCAGGTCCACTGAAGAACCCAGGGTTCCGGGAGCACGCTGCTTGCGGTAAGAAGCGTTGCTTATCATATTGAGGGTAAGGTTGTCGTAGATCTTGTGGGTTACGTTGAGGTTGGCGGTATAACGCTGAACCGAACTCTGGAGCGTCCAACCCGGGTCGTCCATCACGGAGAGGGAAGCATAGTAATTGCTCTTCTCCGTACCTCCGGAAATTGAAACGGAGTGGTTGTGCTGGATGGCGGTGGTGAACAGGCGGTCGAACCAGTTGGTGTTGCGGTACTCGGCTGCGCGCAAGTAGTCTGCCCTTGCGGAGTAAGTGTTCGGGAGACCGAACTGGCCGGAAGAAGCGTCATACTGGCTCAGGAGCTGGTACATCTTTCCGTAGATACCGCTTGCAGAAGCGTTTGCAGTTTCGGCATAGTTAAGCCAGCCTTTCTGCTCGAGTTCCTGGTAGATGGACATCTGGTCCTGGGAGTTCATGATGTTGAAGGTGGAGTACATAGGCTTCAGGCGCACGGTGTACTCACCGGTATAGGATATGTGGCTCTGTCCTGCACGGCCTTTCTTGGTGGTGATTACGATAACTCCCGCCATGGCGCGTGCACCGTAGATTGAGGTTGCAGAACCGTCCTTGAGGATGTCGAAGGACTCGATATCGTCAGAGTTGAGTCCGGCGATAGCGGAGGAAATCAGGGTGTTTGCATCACCTGAAGAGAGCTCGTCAGCGGAAACGTCCACTACATCCTGCATGATTACGCCGTCCACAACCCAAAGGGGCTTGGAGGAACCATAGATGGAAGTGGCGCCGCGGACGCGGATCTTAGGTGCCGTACCGAACGTTCCTGATACGTTCTGAACGGAAACTCCGGCCACCTTGCCTTCAAGGGAGCGGGAGATATCCGCCATACCGTCGATCTTGGCCTCGTTGGCGTCAACCTTGGCGGCGGAACCGGTAAAGAGTCGGCGGTCCAACTTCTGCATACCGGTGACGACGACGCTTTCCAACATTTCGGCGTCGTCTTCAAGCTCGACGTTGACGACAGGGGCTATTGCAGCTTTTACCTGCTTGTAACCCAGGAACGTCACGATGAGCGTTGTGGCATTTTCTGGTATGTTGTCAATCTGGTAGTTACCGTCCAGGTCGGTGACGGTTCCCATATTGGTGCCCTCCACTTGGACATAGGCGCCAGGGACTGACAATCCGTCTGACTTGGCTGTCACCGTACCCCTGACCGAACGGGTCTGGGCGGAAGCAAAAGCCAAGGAGACCATTACCAGCAATGCCGTTAGAAAAAGTTTTCTTTTTTCCATAGGCAAAGGTTAATAAATAAAAACTATAAAGTGATAATTGTTCACTAACAATAAGCCGCCAAAGTTACTACATTAATAATCTAAAAGCAAATTCAGGATATGCCTGTCAGCCTGTCCGGGATGAATCTGATTTTGTCGAGAGCAAAGCAGAACAGGTACTCTGCGACAAGGACGATTAAAGTAGTATAGACGGGTGTTGCCCAGTGTTGAGGGAAGAACTGGGGAAAGTAGGAACAGAGGAAGCGGATCAGTATGAAATGTGTCAGGTAGATAGTATAGCTGTAGCGGCTGATTGACGTCGTCGCCCTTGTGAACAGGTTCTGTTTCTTAACCTGGACGGACTTCAGGATCAGGAACAGAGACAGCACTTCCAGCACTTCCAGGAACAAATATTCATGTCCGGCATACATAAGAAGGACGTTTGCCGTAAATGAGACCACGAATCCGGCGATTCCGGCCGGCAGGTTGACCTTGCGGTCTTTAAGATAGACCGTGACATAATAACCTGCAAGGTAGTATCCGAGATATCTTCCGGCTATGGGGAACTGGCGCACCAGTTCGAACTGGGGCAGAAAGTCGCACAGCACGGTTATAACTATCCACAGGCCGAGGCAATACTCCAGAAGCCGCTTGCTGTCGGCAGAAGAATCTATGGCGCGCTGCAGGACAGGCGTTATTAAGTAAAGCCCCGACAGCATGAAGACATACCAGAATGCTATGTTTATCTTGTTCTCCAGAAAATAGGGGAAGAATGCAAGGGCGGCATCTTTGAAAGACGTTATATCCTGGTACCTGCCAGTGAGTGCAGACAGAATATAGACAATCACCATCCAGAAGAAAAACGGGGGCAGGATGCGCCCGAACCTGTTTTTCAGAAAGGAGCCGACAGGTTTGGGCCCGCCTCGCAGCTGGAAAAAGCCCGAAAGCATCACGAACAGGGGAACCCCGTAAATCAGCGCTTTGTATCCGTGGTAGGAGAACGCTTGGGCAGGGATGTCCAAATCCAATATGGACCAGCTGTGCTGGAAGATAACCAGGATGATGGCTACAGTCCGTATGAGGTCAAGTTGGAAAATTCGGTCTTTCATATAACAAAGATAAAAAAAGTGCTTAAATTAAGGGTTATGATAATCACAGTGGCATCTGATTCCTTCAAAGGGTCGCTTTCTTCAAGGGAAGTGGCAGAGACTGTGCGGGGAGCGCTGCTGGAGGTTCTTCCAGGGTGCGAGGTGCACTGTCTGGAGATGGCTGACGGAGGCGAAGGGCTGGTGCAGGCATTGGCGCCGGCTCTTGGGGCTGAGTTTGTGAATGCGCAGGTGCATGACCCTCTGGGAAGGCCTGTTGAGGCCCGGTATGCAGTTGCCGGGGAGCGGGCCATTATTGAAATGGCGGCCGCGAGCGGCCTCACCCTGCTGGAGAAGAGTGAGAGGGACGTTATGAAAGCGTCCAGCCAGGGCCTTGGGGAACTGATTCTGGACGCGCTTGGGCGCGGCTGCAGGGATTTTATAATAGGCATTGGCGGAAGCGCTACCAACGATGCGGGCACGGGGATGCTCGGCGCTCTAGGATGGCGTTTCCTGGATTCGGAAGGAAAGCCGGTGCCGGCCGGAGGCGGATTCCTGGAGCGCATTGCCAGGATTGATGCGTCGGCCGCCGACGGCCGTTTGCGCGAGGCCCGTTTCAGGGTGGCTTGCGACGTGGACAACCCGTTCTACGGGCCGGAGGGTGCTGCGGCGGTTTTCGCACCCCAGAAGGGTGCGGACACGCAGCAGGTGAACGCCCTTGACAGGGGGATGCGGCACTTTGCCAGCCTGGTGCAGGCCGGGGCCGGAGCGGCCTCCGTCCGCGACGGAGCGGGCCCGGACCTTCAGGCGGTGCCGGGGAGCGGCGCGGCCGGGGGAGTGGGCGGTGCATTGTATGCCTTCCTGGCCGCGCCGCTGCAGAGCGGAGCCCAAATTGTCCTGGACGCCCTCGGCTTCGATGCCATAGCCGCCAAGTCTGACCTGGTCATCACAGGCGAGGGCTGCCTGGACGGCCAGAGCCTCCGCGGCAAGGCCTGCTACGCCGTGTTGGAGCGCTGCCGCGCATTGGACGTTCCTGTCCTGGCGCTATGCGGCATAGTCCGCGACCAGGCCGCAGTGGCCGGTGCGGGGTTCAAAAAAATCCTTCCGGTCAAGCCGGAAGGACAGTCAATTGAAGAGGCGATGCGTCCGGACGTAGCCAAAGCCAACATCCGCAATGCCGTATTAAGTCTATTTGGCCCAGGCGGCTCCTTCCGGAGTCCTTCTCCAGGCGAAGTATGAATCCATAACCCAGAGTGACTTCTCGTCCGGGACGGGACCTGCGAAAGGCTGGTCTCCGCTCAGGTACATTGCCTTGGAGTCTTCCAGGGTGAAGGCTGGCCACTGGGGGAGGCCATCCCCATTAGGATTTCCGTATTTGGCGAAGTTTGTCCAGTAGTCTCCGATGATGTTTGAGAGGGCCTTGTTGGTAGGGAGCGAATCATCCGGAATCTGGAATACGAAGTTTACGTCCTGGCCGTGAGGCGATCCCTGACCGTACTGGGGAGACCCTTCTGGATAGTCCCTGTGCTGGTCAAAGTAGTACAGGTATACGTTGGATTTGCCCTTTTGGGCCTGCAGGCGGCACCAGATCCAGGTGTGCCATCCGAAGGCGGCGTCGCGCATCAGGTCCCTGCCGCTCTTGGGAACGGTGGTCTCTGTTACGGGATAGGCCTGGAGCAGCGCATCGGTATAAGGGCCGAACCTCTGCTCTATTGAAGCCCTGTGGGCCTTGGGATCCCTCTCGCGGGAGAAACTGGCTCCCTCGTCAGAGTTGTATCCCACCAGGATGTTCACGTCGTTGAAGTTGCCGTTCTCGTACATCTTGTACTGGTCGTCGGGGATTACGTAGCCGTCCACTATGGGCCAGGCGCCGCCCGTGACGGGACCGCCTACGAACTTGGTGGCGTCAATTGCACGCAGTTCCTCGAGCGAGGAGGCGCCCATCGCCTGCGCAAAGGCCGCTCCGTCCTGCTCAGCCACTTTCAGGAGCTTCATGTTCTCTCCGGGATATGATGTGGGACGATACGGTCCAAAAGAGCCTCCGCTCTGCGAAATTGCGCTGCGGAAAAGGCCCTTGGCGAGCGGCGAAGCGCACAGCATGCTGACCGAAATGCCGCCTGCGGACTCTCCAAATATGGTCACGTTGCCCGGATCTCCACCAAAGGCGCCTATGTTGTTCTGCACCCACTTGAGGGCGGCTATCTGGTCCAGAAGGCCGTAATTTCCGGAAACTCCTTGGGGATTCTCGGCACTGAGTTCAGGATGTGCGAGGAATCCCAGATAGCCGACGCGGTAATTGATGGTCACCAGAATCACGCCCTTGCGAGCCAGTGGAGCTCCGTCGAACTGAGCCGCATTGCCTCCACTGAAACCGCCTCCGTATATCCATACCATCACAGGCAGTTTGTCCTTTGGCGACTTGGCAGGACTCCAGACGTTCAGGTAAAGGCAGTCCTCGCCGAAGGCGTCCATGTTGCGGGCTCCCTGTACAGGACCCTTGCTGAATTCATTTGCCTGACGGACTCCTTCCCAGGCTATTACGGGCTGAGGAGCTTTCCAACGCAGTTCTCCTACCGGGGGAGCGGCAAAGGGAATTCCCTTGTAAACAGTCATTTCTTCTGTAACGACGCCCTGGATGTATCCTCCTTCCACTTTCACCAGTCCGGGTTCGGACTTGACGCAGGCGCAGAGGCATAAGAGCGTTACGGTTGTCAATAACAGTTTCTTCATAATTATAAATTATAATAAGTTTAAAAGCTACAGTGCAGCAATTATATAATACATCATAAGTCCGGAACAGATGATATTTATTCCGGTAGTACACATGAACCCGACGAAAGCACCTATGGAAGCCTTGAAAGATTTCCACACGCCTTTG
>JAGCVB010000003.1 GCA_017962585.1 Bacteroidales bacterium | reverse complement strand
CCTCTTCCCCGCGAGTCTTTTCCATAGCCTGGGCGTATCTGACGCGCTTCTTTACCACCCTCCCGGCCACCAGAAGGGCTATTACGGCAGTGAGCAGAAGACCCACCGCGAAAGCCAGAATCAATTGCAAAGTTGCGTCCATATATATATAGGTACCTTTATGACTAAGATAAAAAGAATACGTAAAAACAGAAAAAAATATTTGCATTATTAAAATTATTTGTAAATTAGTATCGGAAAACAAGACAACTATGACTGGATTTTCTTGGAACAAGCAGAATAACAATAACCAGAACCAGAATCAGAATCAGGTTCTCGGGTTGTTGTGTTCCATCCACCAGTCGTAAGGGCACAGAAGATGAAAGTTAGTTAGAAACAAAGATATAAGGGCTGGTTCCGAAAGGAATCAGCCCTTTTAACTTTAAGAGTTATGTGTGGTTTCATTGGCATTTTTGACAGCACTCTCCCCCAGAGAGAGACCCGTGAGAAGGCATTGCATATGTCCTCGCGCATCAGGCACCGCGGTCCGGACTGGAGCGGAGTCTACAGCAGCGAGCATTGCACTCTGGCTCACGAAAGACTTGCGATAGTTGACCCGCTGTCCGGAGGTCAGCCCCTGTATTCTCCTGACAGACATACCGTGCTTGCCGTTAATGGAGAGATCTACAACCATCAGGGCATCCGTGAGCGTCTTGCCACCAGTTATGACTTCCAGACCGGATCCGACTGTGAGGTGATCCTTGCCCTCTACAAAGATAAGGGCGCCGGATTCCTCGAGGACCTCAACGGAATTTTCGCATTCGCCCTGTACGACGAGAATGAGAACAGATACTTGATTGCCCGCGACCCCATAGGAGTAATTCCCCTATATATAGGATATGACGAGGACGGAACCGTGTATGTCGCCAGCGAGTTGAAGGCGCTGGAGGGAATGTGCGAGCGCTACGAGCCCTTCCCTCCGGGGCATCTCCTGGACAGCCGCGAAGGCGTGATCCGCCGCTGGTGGACGCGCGACTGGTTCGACTACGAGGCTGTCAAGGATGCTCCTGCAAGCAAGGAGAGTGTCCGCACGGCGCTCCAGGCCGCCGTCAAGCGCCAGCTTATGAGCGACGTCCCTTACGGCGTGCTGCTTTCAGGAGGCCTTGACAGTTCTGTCATATCTGCCATAGCTGCAATGTATTCACGCAACAGGATAGAGACGCAGGACAGGAGCGAAGCCTGGTGGCCGCGCCTGCATTCGTTCGCAGTGGGCCTGAAGGGCTCCCCCGACCTGGAGAAGGCGCGCGTGGTGGCAGACTACATTGGCACCGTACATCACGAAGTGAACTACACCCTCCAGGAAGGCATAGACGCCCTGCGCGACGTCATCTACCATATTGAAACCTACGACGTCACCACCGTCCGCGCCAGCACCCCTATGTACCTGCTGGCCAGATACATCCGCAGTATGGGAATAAAGATGGTCCTTAGCGGCGAAGGCGCAGACGAGGTCTTCGGAGGATACCTCTATTTCCACAAGGCTCCGGATGCTAAGGCCTTCCACGAGGAGACGGTACGAAAGATCGGCAAACTGCATATGTACGACTGCCTGCGCGCCAACAAGTCCCTGGCCGCATGGGGCGTGGAAGGCAGGGTGCCTTTCCTGGACAAGGAATTCCTGGACGTGGCCATGACCCTGAACCCCGAGGCCAAGATGTGCCCCGGAAACGAGATAGAAAAGAAGATTGTTAGGGAGGCTTTCAGCGACCTTCTGCCAGAAAGCATCGTTTGGAGGCAGAAAGAGCAGTTCAGCGACGGAGTAGGCTACGGATGGATAGACAGCCTCAAGCAGATGACTTCCGAGCTTGTGAGCGACAGCCAGATGGCTCACGCTGCGGAGCGCTTCCCCATTCACACTCCTATGAACAAGGAGGAATATTACTACCGCTCCATTTTCAGCGAGCTTTTCCCCAGCAACAGCGCCGCCCTGAGCGTACCGAGCGTGCCGAGCGTTGCCTGCTCCACTGCCGAGGCGCTTCAGTGGGACCCTTCTTTCAAGGGTGTGAACGACCCCAGCGGACGCGCTGTAAAAGACGTGCACAACCAAGCATTATAAACAGTTAGTTAGATACATGTATTATGAACAATCCAAGATTTGATGTAGTTCAAGACGCCTTCAAGAAGAGGGCCGCTACGGTAGAGATTCCCGCAATGAAAACTTCCGACTATTTCGGGGAGTTGGTATTCAACCGTGAAAAGATGCGCAAGTATCTTGACGCGAAGACCTACAAAGACCTTGTCAACTGCATAGACAACGGAGAGTCCCTGGACCGTTCCACTGCCGACAAGGTGGCTGCAGGCATCAAGACCTGGGCAATGGAACACGGCGTGACACATATCACCCACTGGTTCCAGCCTCTGACAGAAGGCACCGCCGAGAAGCACGACTCCTTCCTGGACTATGACGGAAAAGGCGGAATGATAGAGACCTTCGACGGAACCTCGCTGGTACAGCAGGAGCCTGACGCATCGTCCTTCCCCAGCGGAGGCATCAGGGCCACTTTCGAGGCCCGTGGCTACACCGCCTGGGATCCTACATCCCCTGTGTTCATCCAGGACGACACTCTCTGTATCCCTACGGTATTCGTCTCCTACACAGGTGAGGCGCTGGATTACAAGACCCCTCTGAAGAAGGCTCTCAAGGCCGTCAGCGACGCTGCCGTACCTATCTGCCAAATGTTCGACCCCAACGTCAAGAAAGTCTACTCATACCTTGGATGGGAGCAGGAATACTTCCTGGTAGACGAAGACCTTTATGCCGCACGTCCTGACCTGATGCTTACAGGACGCACCCTTATGGGCCACGCATCGTCCAAGAACCAGCAGTTGGAAGACCACTATTTCGGCGCCATCCCTTCAAGGGTGGCGGCGTTCATGCGCGACATTGAGATTGCCGGATATAAACTGGGCATTCCTCTCAAGACCCGACACAACGAGGTTGCGCCCAACCAGTTCGAACTGGCGCCCATATACGGCGAGACCAACCTGTCCAACGACCAGAACCAGATAATAATGAACGTGATGAACAGCATAGCCCGCAAGCACGGATTCGTGGTCCTCTTCCACGAGAAGCCTTTCGAGGGCATAAACGGTTCAGGAAAGCACAACAACTGGTCCCTGGGAACTGATACCGGCACCCTCCTGCTGGCTCCTGGAAAGGATGCAATGGGCAACCTGCAGTTCGTCACATTCTTCGTCAACGTACTGGCAGCCGTGCAGAAGCACAACTCTCTGATGAAGGCCAGCATCGCCTCGGCCACCAACGCCCACAGGCTCGGTGCCAACGAGGCTCCGCCGGCAATCGTTTCAGCATTCCTCGGAAAGACAATGACAGACGTGCTGCACAAACTGCTCACAGTGCCTTCAGACACCCCGATAGAGATTGCCGGGAAGAAGGGTCAGTCCGTAGGTCTCGTGGAAATACCTGAAATATTCGTGGACAACACCGACAGGAACAGGACTTCTCCGTTCGCCTTCACCGGAAACCGCTTCGAGTTCAGGGCCGTGGGTTCCAGCGCTAACTGCGCGGGCGCGATGACAGCCCTCAACTCCGCCGTAGCAGAACAGCTCATAGCCTTCAAGGCAGAGGTTGACAAGGCAATGGCTGCGGGAAAAGAAATGAACGTAGCCTTCATGGACTGCCTCAAGCCCATCATAAAGTCCATCATAGACGTTGTTTGCTTCGACGGAAACGGCTATTCTGAGGAATGGAAGGTCGAGGCCGAAAAGCGTGGCCTGGACACAGAGACCAACGTAGCCAAGATGTTCAAGGCATACACCTCCCCGGACGCCCTCAAGCTGTTCACCACCCTTGGAATCTACTCCGAAAAAGAACTTGAAGCCCGCAACGAGGTCAAATGGGAGACATACAGCAAGAAAGTTCAGATCGAGGCGAGGGTTATGGGCCGTATGGCTATCAACCACGTCATCCCTGCCGCATTGGATTACCAGACAAGGCTTCTTCAGAACATAGAACTTTGCAAGCAGGCTTTCCCTGCCGATTACCAGACGCTGGCCCTGACTCAGATAGAGCTTGTAAAAGAGCTCTCCAGCCTTATAAAGGACATCCAGGCCAAGGTAGATGCGATGGTAAAGGCCAGGGCAAAAGCCAACGAGATACAGTGCGAGTATGAGAAAGCCCTGGCATATCACGAGATAGCCGAGTCCCTGTTCGCAATCCGCAAGTCTATTGACCAGCTGGAGGAACTGTGCGACAACAGCACCTGGCCTCTTCCTAAATACCGCGAGATCCTGTTCATCAACTAAGATTCCACGATATGCGACAGCATGACACAGGATTATACAGGCAGGAATACGAGCACGATGCCTGCGGCATAGGAATGCTCGTAAACCTGAAGTGTGACAAGTCCCACTCCCTGGTGGACAACGCCCTCACGGTGCTGGAGAATATGAAGCACCGCGGGGCGGAGGCCGCCGACAACAAGAGCGGGGACGGTGCCGGAATCCTGTTGCAGATTCCGCACGAGTTCATCCTACTGCAGGGAATCCCCGTTCCGGAACGGCTCAAATACGGCACAGGCCTGGTCTTCCTTCCAAAGGACCAGGCTTTGGCCGATTCTTACCTGGACATCATACGCCAGGAGACAGAGAAAGCCGGGCTGGAACTTTTCCACATAAGGGAAGTCCCTGTAAACTCTGACGTGCTTGGAGACGCTTCCGCCAAGACGGAGCCCAAGATTCTGCAGATATTCATAACCGGAGCCAAGGAGGTACAGAAATTCGAGACTGAACTGTATCTGTTTCGCAAGCATATAGAACGCCGAATAAACGACAGGGATTTCTACATAGTATCGCTCTCCAACAGGGTGATTGTGTACAAGGGTATGGTCACCTCAAACCAGCTCAGGGAGTATTATCCCGACCTGGGAAGCCCGTTCTTCACCAGCGCCCTGGCAATGGTGCATTCCAGATTCAGCACCAACACCTTCCCTACCTGGTCCCTCGCCCAGCCGTTCAGGATGCTCGCTCATAACGGCGAGATAAACACCATCCGCTCCAACCGGTCCTGGATGGAAGCCCGCGAAAGCGTGCTGGGCTCCGAGCAGCTTGGCCAGGTGAAAGACTTCTCCCCTATCATCCAGCCAGGAATGAGCGACAGCGCATCTTTCGACAACGTACTGGAATTCTTCGTGCGTTCGGGCCTGAGCCTGCCTCACGCCGTGGCTATGATGGTGCCGGAGTCTTTCAACGAAAAGAACCCCATCAGCCAGAGCCTCAAGGACTTCTACGAGTACCACTCCATCCTTATGGAACCTTGGGACGGCCCGGCAGCGCTGCTGTTCACGGACGGCAGGTACGCCGGAGGAATGCTTGACCGCAACGGACTGCGTCCTTCCAGATACCTGGTGACTGAAGACGGCCTGCTGGTGATGGCGTCTGAGACCGGATGTCTCAAGATAGACCCTCAGATAGTACGCACCAAAGGCAGCCTCCAGCCTGGCAAGATAATGCTCATAGACACTGAAACCGGGCAGATAATAGCAGACGAGGACATAAAGAAGAACCTTTCAGAGGGCCAGGAATACGGGAAATGGCTGTCTGAAGGCCGTACGGAACTGGCTAAACTGCGCAGCGGCCGAAAGGCGGCATATGACGTAGAGGACTACCAATGCAAACTGCGTGGATTCGACTTCACGCGGGAAGATATCCAGAGAATCATCATCCCGATGTGTTCAAACGGACAGGAGCCCATTTCCTCTATGGGCAACGACACCCAGCTGGCCGTATTGTCAGACAGGCCTCAGTTGCTGTTCAACTATTTCAGGCAGCAGTTCGCCCAGGTTACCAATCCGCCTATCGACCCCATCAGGGAAGAACTGGTTATGTCCCTTACGGAATACATTGGTGCAGTGGGAATGAACATCCTCACCCCGGACAGTTCCCATTGCAAGATGGTGAGGCTCCCACAGCCCGTCATCACCAACACTGAACTGGACATCCTCTGCAACATCCGCTACAAGGGATTCTATACCGAGAAACTGCCTATGCTCTTCGACCCGACAAAGGGAGAGAAGGGCCTGAGCGACGCTCTGGAGGAACTCTGCCGCCAGGCTGAGCGCTCGGTGGACAACGGCATCAACTACATAATCCTGACAGACCGCGGCCTTGACAAGGACCATGCAGCAATACCGTCACTGCTTGCCGTGAGCGCCATCCACCATTACCTTGTATCCATCAAGAAGAGGGTGCAGACAGCGCTTATCGTGGAGAGCGGAGAAATCCGTGAAGTGATGCACACGGCTCTGCTGCTGGGATACGGTGCCAGCGCGGTGAACCCTTATATGGCATTCGCCGTAATCAAGGAACAGGTTGACAAGGGCGCCCTCCAGATGGACGAGGTGACTGCAAGGCACAATTACATAAAGGCAGTGGACAAGGGCTTGCTGAAAATCCTCAGCAAGATGGGTATCAGCACCATACGTTCTTACCGCGGGGCCAAGATCTTCGAGTCCGTGGGCCTCAGCGGAGAGTTGCTGGCCAAATACTTTGGCACCGCCTCTTCCAGCGTGGAAGGCATCACGCTCAAGACCATCGCGCGCGACGCCATCCGCCTGCACGCGCAGGCTTTCGCCCAGCCTCAGACGGACCTCCTGCCAATGGTGGGGCAGTACGCCTTCCGCAAGGACGGCATACTGCACGCGTGGACGCCGGAGGCGATAGCCACGCTGCAGATTGCCACCCGGGAAGGCTCCTATGCCAAGTTCAAGGACTTCACCTCGATAGTGGACTCCCGCAAGGAGCCTCTCTTCCTGAGAGATTTCTTCACTTTCAAGCAGAACCCCATCCCCATAGAGGAAGTGGAGCCGGAAGAGGAGATTGTAAAGAGATTCGTGGGTGGAGCAATGTCCTTCGGAGCCTTGAGCGACGAGGCTCACGAAACCATAGCCCTTGCGCTTAACAAGCTTGGGAGCCGCAGCAACACGGGCGAGGGCGGAGAAGACAACGCCCGCTTCCACGGCACCAAGGACGGCGTATCCCTGAACAGCAAGATCAAGCAGGTGGCATCCGGGCGCTTCGGTGTGACAACCGAGTACCTGGTGAACGCCAGCGAGATACAGATAAAGGTCGCCCAGGGCGCAAAGCCTGGAGAAGGAGGCCAGCTGCCGGGTTACAAAGTGAACGAGATCATTGCCCGCACCCGTCATTCCATTCCGGGTATATCCCTGATCTCCCCTCCCCCTCACCACGACATCTACTCCATAGAGGACCTGGCGCAGTTGATATTCGACCTCAAGAACGTCAATCCCCAGGCCAAGATTAGCGTGAAACTGGTTGCAGAGAGCGGTGTGGGCACAATAGCCGCCGGCGTAGCCAAGGCCAAGGCAGACCTGATAATCATTTCCGGGGCCGAAGGCGGCACAGGAGCCTCCCCCATCTCTTCGATCAGATACGCCGGTGTTTCTCCTGAGATAGGATTGGCCGAGACTCAGCAGACCCTCATAATGAACAACCTGCGCGGAGCAGTGGAGCTTCAGACTGACGGCCAGTTGAAAACCGGAAAAGACATAATCTCTATGGCCCTTCTGGGAGCCGGAGAATTTGCCTTCGGAACCGCCCAGCTTATAGTTCTGGGTTGCGTGCTGATGCGCAAGTGCCACTCCAACAACTGCCCTATGGGAATCGCCACGCAAGATCCCGAACTCAGGGCCCGCTTCAAAGGGAAGGCGGACTACCTGGTCAACTTCTACACCTTCCTGGCCCGCGAGGTAAGGGAATACCTAGCCCAGATGGGATTCCGCAGGTTCCAGGACATAATCGGCCGTTCCGACCTCATCTCTATAGATACCGCCAAGATGGACGAGAAGACTTCAGGTCTGGATTTCAGCAAGCTGCTATGCAGGGTGGACAGCCCGGCCGCGATAAGCAAATGCAGGGACCAGAAGCACAACATATTCACCGTCCTGGACAGGGAGCTCATAGAGGCCACCAGATATGCGGTGGAGAACAAGCAGCCGGTATCGCTTTCATACGAGATTGTGAATACCAACCGCACTACCGGAGCCATGCTTTCGGGACATATCACCTCAAAATATGGCTCTGAGGGGCTTCCCGACGGTACTGTCAACGTTACCTTCAAGGGATCCGCCGGCCAGAGTTTCGGAGCCTTCCTTGCAAAGGGAGTGGAATTCAGGCTGGAAGGAGAGGCCAACGACTATATAGGAAAGAGCCTTTCAGGAGGTATAATATCCATATTCCCTCCCGCCCGCTCTCCTTTTGAGGCTTCCGAGAACACCATTGCAGGAAACACCATCCTGTATGGAGCCACCAGCGGAAAGATATTCATCTGCGGCAAGGCCGGGGAAAGGTTCGCAGTGCGCAATTCAGGCGCCATAGCCGTTGTGGAAGGAACTTCTGACCATTGCTGCGAGTATATGACCGGAGGCCGCGTAGTCGTCTTGGGAGAAACCGGAAGGAACTTCGCCGCCGGTATGTCCGGAGGCCTGGCCTATGTCTGGGACAAGAACCGGAACTTCGACTACTACTGCAATATGGATATGATAGAACTGAGCCTGATAGAGGAGAAAGCCCGCAAGGAAGAACTGAAGGCACTTGTCGAGGAGCATTACAGGCGTACAGGATCCAAACTGGCCGCCAGGATGCTGGCAGACTGGAACCACTATCTTGAGGAATTCATTCAGGTCACTCCTATCGAATACAAGAAGGTTCTCCAGGAAGAGGCCATCAGGAAGATTCAGCAGAAAATTGACAACGTTCAGAGAGATTACTGAAAATGGGAGATCCAAAAGCATTTTTGACTGTACCCCGCCAGGAAGCGGGACACAGACCGGTATATGAGAGAGTCTGCGACTTCAGTGAAGTGGAGCAGGTCCTCAACGAGGGCGAGCGCAAGCTTCAGGCGTCACGCTGCATGGACTGCGGCGTTCCTTTCTGTCACTGGGCCTGCCCTCTGGGCAACAAGGCTCCGGAATGGCAGGACGCCATTTACCACGGAGACTGGGAGATGGCGTTCAAGCTGCTCAGCGGCACCAACGACTTCCCGGAATTCACGGGAAGGGTATGCCCTGCCCTGTGTGAGAAAAGCTGCGTGCTCAATCACTGCATAGACGCTCCTGTAACCATACGCGAAGACGAGTGCTCAGTTGTAGAGAAAGCCTTTGCAGAGGGCTATATCAAGCCTAAGCAGTATGAGCGCAACGGCAAGAAGGTGGCAGTGATAGGCGCAGGTCCTGCGGGACTCTCCGCCGCAACGCGCCTCAACTGTCTCGGATACGAGGTCTCCGTCTATGACAAGATGCAGAAAGCCGGAGGTCTGGTACGTTACGGCATACCGAATTTCAAGCTTGACAAGTACATTATTAACCGCAGGGTTGACTTTATGACGCAAGAAGGTATTAACTTTATATGCGGAACCGAGATCGACCTTGAAAAACTCCCTGAAGGCTATGACGCTTACGTGATTGCCACCGGCACACCTCAAGCCAGGGACCTGGACATACCGGGAAGGGATCTCAAGGGTATTTACTTCGCCCTGGAGATGCTCTCCCAGCAGAACAGGATACTGGAAGGAGAGAAATTCTCCCAGAAAGAGACCGTCAGCGCAAAAGGAAAGAAGGTGCTGGTAATAGGCGGAGGAGATACCGGAAGCGACTGCATAGGCACCTGCCACAGGCAGGAATCCCTGGGTGTTACCCAGATAGAGATTATGCCTCAGCCGCCGAAGGACTTCAACCCTGCCACGCCCTGGCCTTACTGGCCGCAGGTGCTGCGCACCTCCACCAGCCACGAAGAGGGCTGCACCAGGCGCTGGAGCCTGACATCCAACAAGTTCCTGGATGACGGCAAAGGCAATGTCTGCGGAGTGGAAGTAGAGCGCGTGGAGTGGGTGCCTTCCTCCGACGGAGGACGCCCGCAGATGGTCAAGACAGGAGAGAAAGAGGTCATCAAGTGCGATATGGTGCTGCTGGCTATGGGATTCCTGAAACCTCAGCACCCTGAAGCAGGCGGCAACGTGTTCCTTTGCGGAGACGCCAAGACGGGCGCAAGCCTGGTGGTAAGGGCCATTGCGAGCGGAAGGCAGACCGCGGCAGAAGTAGACAGTTATCTCAAAGATAAGTAATATGGGACGCAGGACTATCAGTTTCACCAAGATGGAAGGACTCGGGAACGACTACATTTACATAGATGTCAGCCGTTACCCTGTGGACAATCCGTCAGAACTCTCCAAAAAGTTGAGCGACAGGCACTTCGGGATAGGAGGCGACGGTATTATCCTCATCGGCCCCGGTGAAGGGGCGGATTTCAGCATGAGGATTTTCAACGCTGACGGTTCCGAGGGCCTTATGTGCGGCAACGGCGCACGCTGCGTGGGGAAATACGTGTACGACAAACACCTTACCTACAAGACAGACATCGCGCTGCAAACCCTTTCCGGAATAAAGATGCTGCATCTGAATATAGGAAAGGATGGCCTGGTGGAGAGTGTGGCTGTGGAAATGGGAGAATACTCCCTTATGGATGCGCCTGAGGAGATTTATTCCAACGGGCGTGTGTTCCAAGGCAAAGGCATAAGTATGGGAAACCCCCACTACGTCACCTTCCAGGATGACGCCGACATACTGGACCTGTGCACATACGGACCCGTGATAGAATGCGACCCCGCCTTCCCGGACAGGACAAATGTGGAATTCGCCAAGATAATCTCCGAAGGAGTGATCCGGATGAGGGTATGGGAGAGAGGCAGCGGTATTACGATGGCTTGCGGCACGGGTGCCTGCGCCACCGCGGCTGCTGCCACGGAACTGGGACTGATATCCGGAGAATGTAAGATTGTGATGGACGGCGGCAGTCTGTCCATAAATTGCGACAAAGAAAGCGGGAAAGTCATAATGACCGGTCCCGCCGTCACGGTATTCGAAGGAAGCGTTGAATTATGAGCTCCATAAATGACAATTACCTGTCACTTGAGCAGAGATATCTGTTTGTAGAGGTAGCCTCAAGAGTTGCTGCCTTTTGTCAGAAGAATCCATCCGCTGAGATTATAAGGATGGGCATAGGAGACGTCACCCAGCCCATAGCCCCTGCAGTAGCCCAGGCAATGCACAAGGCCGTGGAGGACTGTTGCCACAGCGAGACTTTCCATGGATACGGCCCCGAACCCGGATACGACTTCCTGCGGGAGGCAATCGTGGCCAACGACTATGCCGGACTTGGGATCAAGGCTTCTGAAATTTTTGTAAGCGACGGAGCCAAGAGCGACACGGGCAACATCGGGGACATATTCTCGGCAGACAACGTCATAGGCATAACTGATCCCGTTTACCCTGTATACGTAGACACCAACACAATGGCAGGCCGACGGATAGTGTTCATCCCCTGCAACAGAGAGAACGGTTTCACAGGCGACATCCCGGAAGAAAGACTGGATATAGTCTATCTGTGTTATCCCAACAACCCCACTGGAGCGGTCATCACAAAAGAGAAACTGAAGGCTTGGGTAGATTACGCCCTACGGAATAACAGCATAATCTTCTATGACGCCGCATATGAGGCTTTCATACGCGACCCGAAGATCCCCCACTCCATTTATGAGATAGAGGGTGCCAAGCGCTGCGCCATAGAGTTCAGGAGTTTTTCAAAGACTGCCGGTTTTACGGGTATCCGATGCGCATTCACTGTGGTTCCGGAAGAGTTGACCGCCCTTTCCGCAGACGGCAGGGAAATTTCCCTGAACCAACTTTGGGACCGGAGGCAGAGCTGCAAGTTCAACGGAGCATCCTACATCTCCCAAAGAGGTGCTGAAGCAGTATACAGCCCCGAGGGCAAAATCCAGGTGAAAGCCGTCATCGACGGATACCTCCAGACTGCCTCCCTCATCAGGGAGAGCCTGGAAAAAGCCGGGTTGAATCCCATAGGAGGAGAGAACTCTCCGTATATCTGGGCTCAGACACCGGGCGGAATGCCCTCCTGGGATTTCTTCGACCTGTTGCTCAATAAGACCGGAGTCGTAATTACCCCCGGAGCCGGTTTCGGACAGGGCGGAGAAGGCTATTTCAGGGTAACCGCCTTCAACACCAAAGCCAGAAGCCTGGAAGCGATGGAAAAATTAACCGAATTAGTCAAATCTTTATAAAATGAGCAACGCCAAACTCATTCTCTCGGACGGAAGCCAGTACGATGCCTTCTCTTTCGGATATGAAAAATCCGTAAGCGGGGAGATGGTGTTCTACACGGCCATGACCGGTTATCCGGAGAGTTTAAGCGACCCTTCTTACAAAGGACAGATCCTCATCCCTACCTATCCGATGATAGGAAACTACGGAGTTCCCGGAGACAAGAAGGAAAACGGTCTCTCACGATATTTCGAATCTGACCGGATCCAGTGCACCGGCCTGGTGATTTCCGATTATTCCCAGAAATACAGTCACTGGGACTCTGAAAGGAGCCTCGGCACCTGGCTCAAGACCTGGGAAGTGCCCGGCCTGTACGGCATCGACACCAGAGCCCTCACCAAGAAACTCAGGGAGAAAGGCGCGATGCTGGGAAAGATAGTGTTCGACGGCGTGGATCCCGGTTTTTACGATCCAGACCAGGACAACCTGGTGGAACAGGTTTCCTGCAAAGAGATTCAGACCTTCGGATCGGGCCGTTACAATGTGCTTATGGTGGACTGCGGAATGAAGAACAACATTATCCGCTGTCTTCTCAAACACGATATAAAAGTTACCCTGGTGCCCTGGGACTACGATTTCAGGGGTGCGGACTACGACGGCCTGTTCATTTCCAACGGCCCGGGCAACCCCGCCCTGCTGACGCCCGTCATAGAGCATCTGAAATACGCGCTGCAGGAAGACAGGCCCATAATGGGAATCTGTCTGGGCCATCAGTTGATGGCGCTGGCTGCCGGTGCACGGACATTCAAGATGAAATACGGCCACCGCGGACACAACCAGCCGGTGATAGTGCCTGGAACTCAAAAGTGTTTCATCACTTCGCAGAATCACGGCTTTGCAGTGGAGCCTGAGACCCTTCCTTCCGACTGGGAGGCAATGTTCGTCAACCTCAACGACGGCACCAACGAGGGCATAAGGCACAAGACAAAGCCGTTCTTCAGCACTCAGTTCCATC
The DNA here is from genome assembly GCA_017962585.1 of Bacteroidales bacterium. Taxonomy (GTDB): domain Bacteria; phylum Bacteroidota; class Bacteroidia; order Bacteroidales; family UBA932; genus Cryptobacteroides. The sequence continues at coordinate 5,838 of JAGCVB010000003.1, read as the reverse complement.
CGGAAGCGTCCAGCGGTCCCGTGGATACCGAGAGCCTGTTCGCGGCTTTTGCGGACAATATGGTTAAATATAAGGAGGGACAGGGCAATGGCTGAGATTAATAAAATACTGGTCCTGGGCTCAGGGGCCCTCAAGATAGGTCAGTCCGGAGAATTCGACTATTCCGGCTCTCAGGCTCTCAAGGCACTGAAGGAAGAAGGCCGTAAAACTGTGCTGATAAACCCCAACATAGCCACTGTACAAACTTCCGAGGACATAGCGGATACTACATACTTCCTCCCTCTCACGGCCGACTTCGTCCGCAAAGTGATAGAGAAGGAGCGCCCCGACGCCATTATGCTGGCCTTCGGCGGGCAGACGGCGTTGAACTGCGGCGTGGAGTTGTACCGAAACGGCACCCTTGAGGAATTCGGCGTGCAGGTGCTGGGAACGCCGGTACAGGCCATCATCAATACAGAAGACCGCGAAATCTTCGCCTCCATGATGCGGTCTATCGGAGTGAAGACTCCAAAGAGCATCGCCGCAGGCAATATGGAGGAGGCCCTGGCGGCAGTCAGGGAGATAGGCTACCCCGTGATAGTGCGCGCAGCATATACCCTCGGAGGCCTCGGCTCCGGTTTCTGCAAGAACGATAAGGAGCTGGAGAACCTCGCCTCCAGCGCTTTCACATACTCGCCGCAGATCCTCATAGAAGAGTCCCTCAAGGGATGGAAGGAGATAGAGTACGAGGTAGTGCGTGACCGCTTCGACAACTGCATCACCGTGTGCAATATGGAGAACCTGGACCCGCTGGGAATCCACACGGGCGAGAGCATAGTGGTGGCGCCGTCGCAGACGCTGAGCGACCACGAGTACCACAGGCTGCGCCGCATCGCCATAGACATAATCCGCCACATAGGCATCATTGGCGAATGCAACGTTCAGTACGCCCTTGACCCTGAGTCGGACGATTACCGCGTCATTGAGGTGAACGCAAGGCTCAGCCGCTCTTCCGCACTGGCGTCCAAAGCCACAGGGTACCCCCTGGCCTTCGTGGCCGCCAAGCTGGGTCTCGGCTTCGGCCTTCACGAGATTCCCAACGCCGTCACCAAGGTGACTTCCGCGTGCTTCGAGCCCGCGCTGGACTACGTGGTGTGCAAGATTCCTCGCTGGGACCTCGGAAAGTTCGAGGGCGTCTCCAAACTAATAGGCTCGTCGATGAAATCCGTAGGCGAGGTGATGGCTATAGGCCGTTCGTTCGAGGAGGCCATCCAGAAGGGCCTCAGGATGGTGGGAGTAGGCCTGAGAGGATTCGTAGGCAGCCCCATAGAGGTTCCGGACGTGCATTATGAACTCAGCCACCCTACAGACAAGCGCATTCTGGCCATCAGCCAGGCTTTTGACGAAGGCTACAGCATTGATGACCTCTACAACATCACCAAGATAGACAAATGGTTCCTGTTCAGGCTGCAGAACATTCACGAGTACAAGATGCGGCTCAAGGCTGTACGCTCCATAGACAGGCTGGACTACCAGACAATACTGGGCGCCAAGAAACTGGGATTCTCTGACTGGCAGATAGGAAAGTTCGTCACTGACGGTACAGACGCAGAACTGCACAAGACCGGAATGGAAGTACGCGCAAGGCGCAAGAGTCTTGGAATCCTGCCCGCAGTAAAGCAGATTGACACCCTTGCCGGAGAGTATCCTGCCCAGACCAATTACCTGTACCTGACTTACAACGGCACGGAGCACGACATAGAGTTCGAACGTGACGGCCGCTCAGTCATAGTGCTGGGAAGCGGTGCCTACAGGATTGGCAGCAGCGTGGAATTCGACTGGTGCAGCGTAACTGCGGTAAAGAAGATTCAGGAAAGCGGCTACAGGGCCATTATGATTAACTACAACCCTGAAACCGTCAGCACAGACTACGACATCTGCGACAGGCTTTTCTTTGACGAACTGTCCCTGGAAAGAGTGCTGGACATCTGCGAACTGGAGTCTCCCCTCGGCGTAATAGTGTCCGTAGGAGGACAGATACCCAACAACCTGGCGCTTCAGCTGGACTCCAACGGAGTCAGGATCCTGGGCACTTCCGCCAAGTCCATAGACAGGGCCGAAGACCGCGAGAAGTTCTCCTCTATGTGCGACGCCCTGGGAATTGACCAGCCGCGCTGGAAAGAGCTTACAAGCATAGAAGACATCAACGCCTTCGCCGACGAGGTGGGGCTGCCGATATTGATACGCCCTTCCTACGTGCTGTCAGGCGCCGCAATGAAAGTAGTCTTCAGCCGGGACGAACTTGAGGAATCGCTGCGGAACGCAGCCGTCGTCAGCCAGGAGCATCCGGTGGTTGCCACCGAGTTCCTGCAGAGGGCCAAAGAGGTGGAGATTGACGCCGTGGCCCAGAACGGAGTCATAAAGTGCTATGCCATAAGCGAACACATAGAGTTCGCCGGCGTGCATTCAGGCGACGCCACAGTAGTATTCCCTGCTCAGAGACTCTATTATGAGACCATCCGCAGGATAATGAAGATTGCCCGCAAGATAGCCGGCGGGTTGGACATTTCCGGACCTTTCAACATCCAGTTCCTGGCCAAGAACAATGAACTGAGGGTGATTGAATGCAACCTGCGCGCTTCGCGAAGTTTCCCGTTCGTGTCCAAGATCACCAAGTTCAACTTCATAGGCCTGGCCACTGACATAATGCTGGGCAAGCAGGTGGAAGCATACGACAAGAACTTCGCAGACATAGATTATGTGGGTGTCAAGAGCTCCCAGTTCTCTTTCGCCAGGCTTCTGCAGGCAGACCCTGTCCACGGCGTGGATATGGCCTCTACAGGAGAAGTGGCCTGCATAGGAGACAACTACTATGAGGCATTGCTGAAGAGCATGCTTTCTGTAGGTTACAGCATCCCCTCCAAGGAGAAGGGAATACTCATATCCTCAGGTCCGTCATATTCCAAAGTGGAGATGCTAGAGGCATGCACCACTCTCAGGGACTACGGCTACAAGATTTACGCAACCTCCGGAACAGCCCAGTTCCTGGCGCAGCACAACATAGAGTCGGAGGTGCTCCACTGGCCGGATTCCGGCAAGCAGCCCAATGCCATAGACTACATTGAAGGGCATAAACTTGACCTGGTCATCAATATTCCAAAGAACTTCACCGCCAGGGAGTTGGCAAACGGTTTCGCCATCAGGCGCTCCGCCATAGACCATAACGTACCGCTGATCACCAACGCACGCCTGGCACGCGCTTTCATTTACGCATTATGCAAGATAGGTGTGGAAGGCCTGTCCATCCGCTCCTGGAACGAATACTAAAACAAACTGAATATGGGAACAAAGTATGTTTTCATCACCGGAGGAGTTGTTTCTTCATTAGGAAAAGGAATCATAGCATCTTCTCTGGCCAAACTTCTCCAGGCTAGGGGCCTGAGAGTTACCATCCAGAAATTCGACCCTTACATCAACATAGATCCCGGAACCCTCAATCCATACGAACACGGTGAGTGTTATGTCACCGAGGACGGAGCTGAGACTGACCTGGACCTGGGACACTACGAGCGCTTCCTGGGAGTCCATACATCCAAGGCTAACAACGTAACCACCGGCAAGATCTACAATACGGTGATAACCAAGGAGCGCGAAGGCGCATACCTCGGCAAGACCGTCCAGATTGTCCCTCACATCACTGACGAGATAAAGCGGAGGATGACCCTCCTGGGACAAAGCGGAGAGTACGACATAATCCTCACTGAAATAGGAGGCACCGTGGGAGACATGGAATCCCAGCCCTTCATAGAGGCCGTGCGCCAACTACAGTGGGAACTTCCGGAAGAGGACTGTATGAGCATACATCTCACGCTGGTGCCGTTCCTGAATGCGGCCAAGGAGTTGAAGACCAAGCCTACGCAGCACTCTGTGCAGATGCTCCAGCAGGGAGGCGTACAGCCTGACGTGATAATCTGCCGTACCGAGCATCCTCTCACGGATGACATCCGCAGGAAGGTAGCGCTGTTCTGCAATGTTAAGCCAGGACACGTAATCCAGAGCATAGACGCCTGGAGTATATATCAGGTACCTCTCAATATGCACGCGGAGCACCTGGACGAACTTGTTGTACGCAAACTCCAGATAGAGAACTTCAACGCCCCTGACCTAGACCGCTGGCGCCAATTCCTGGACCGCCTGGCCCATCCGTCCAAAGAGGTGGACATAGCCCTCGTAGGCAAGTATGTGTCATTGCAGGACGCATATAAATCCATCCAGGAGGCCCTTGTCCACGCAGGAGCAGCAAACGACTGCAAGGTACACGTACACTCCATACTGAGCGAAGACATAACCGACAGCAACGCAGCCGATTACCTCAAGGGTATGGACGGAATCCTGGTGGCGCCGGGCTTCGGACAGAGAGGCCTTGAAGGGAAGGTTCACGCCATCAAGTATGCGCGTGAGAACGGCATCCCCTTCCTGGGGATATGCCTCGGAATGCAGATGTGCGTAGTGGAGTTCGCCCGCAACGTGCTTGGCTTTGCCGACGCCGCCTCTACCGAACTGTATCCGGACACCACCCACCCGGTGATAGACCTTATGGAAGAACAGAAGAAAACTACTATGAAGGGAGGCACGATGCGTCTGGGCGCATACGACTGCACTCTCGAGAAAGGGACGCTTGCTTATAAGATATATGGCTGCAAGGACATCTCTGAGAGACACCGCCACAGATATGAGTTCAACGCAAGATACGCAAAGGACTTTGCTGATGCAGGACTGGTAGCGTCGGGACACAACCCCCAGACAGGGCTGACAGAAATCGTGGAAATCCCCTCTCACCCATTCTTCATAGGATCACAGTTCCATCCGGAGTACAAGAGTACGCCGGAGAAGCCTCATCCTCTGTTCAAGGGTTTTGTAGAAGCTGGGCTTCAATACAGGGAAAGCAAGTCCTGAAGGCTGATCCCGGCCTCGTCCAGGTAGGACTTGCGCTCTTTATACAGCGCCTTGAGCACCTGGGCCTTGGCCTGAGCCGTGCCGAACTGCAGTTTGCGGTGGCACAGCGGACAAAGGAACACTACGTTCCAGGGCGCATCCAAGCCCGGAACCAGACGATGGGCCTCCAGATACGGGAGGCCTTTTTCCGTGAGGAAAGTCTTATGGGAGGCGCCTGCCTGGCAGACGGCGTCGGAGGGGATGCTGCCCTCTATGTTGTAGTTGCGCTGGAGCACCTCCGCTTCAAGGGCGTCCTGCCCGGCCTTGCAGGCCTTCAGATACGCCAGAAGCTCGGTGTCGAAATCCGGATTCTGGCCTTTGAAATACCTCTGGCCGCCAAGCAGGGCGGGTCCGTAATGTGAAAGCCTGATACGGAACTTGGACGGATAATGGGAAAGGTCCGTCAGGTTGTCGGACTCCAGGGAGTATGCGCAGTCCACTTTCTCTGACTTGAACCAGACGGTCCTCCTGAGAAACATATCTGTCCTTGGCTTGTGATAGACTCTGGCATTTGTGCAGAAAGCCACTACTTCCCTGTCCAGGGAACTCTGAACCTTCCTGGCATAGACCACCGTGACGCCGTCCAGGAATTCTTCACCCGGCTGGGCGCCCAACCTTGTGATGTCGATGTTGCCTAGCGGAGGGCAGTAGCCATAGTAGCGCCAGTCCACATCGTTGCGGACCAGATTATAGAACTCGTGAACCGTCTTGTTCCGGGCGTGGAGGCCGGAAGTAAGGTCAATCACAATGAGCGGGGCTTCTTCCAGAGTATTCATCATTCGTAAATATAAGAATTTCTTTTCAATAAAATCAAAACCCACCCGGCGCTCACGCGTGGGGTGGGTTGATCTTTTTAATCTTAAT
>JAGCVB010000039.1 GCA_017962585.1 Bacteroidales bacterium | reverse complement strand
TCTCTGAACAACCTTAACAAGCAGCTTAAGGTACGTAAGAATGCGCTCCCTACTCTGAAGAATAAGGAGGCGGCTCTCCGTGGCGAGGTGCAGAAAGCCAAGGTAAAGGCAGAGAAGCTTATTGAAGATCTTGATGCCTCACTTAAAAAATACGACTACCTTGCTTCGCTGTGGAATGAATTCGAGTCCGACCTTATCTCCATCACGGACGTAGATCTGGCTACCGTCAAGGTAGCGGGAGTGAAGACGCCGGAACTCAAGGACATCCACTACGAGATACGCCCTTTCAACGCCTTCGTGAAACCGGCCTGGTATGCAGACGGCGTGGCCATCCTCAAGGAACTCTCAAGGCTCGGAATCGAATCCGAAGTCTACGAGTACAAGAGGAAGCTGCTGGATTATCAGCGCAAGAAGACCACCCAGAAAGTGAACCTTTACGAGAAGGTCCAGATTCCCGGTTACCAGGAGGCCATCAGAAAGATCAAGCGCTTTATGGAGGACGAGGAAAACCTGAGCAAGGCCTCATCCAAGATTGTCAAGACCCGCCACGAAGCTGAAGAAGAGGAGGAACAGGCATGATTACAAAAATGACAAAATACAACTTTGTCCTGATGAATTCGGGCAAAGAAGAGTTCCTTGAGAGCCTTAAGGAACTCGGAGTTGTCGACATCACCCGCTCCGTGAAACCAGTGGACGAGAAGTCGGACCAGATGATGGAGAGAGTCTCCAAGATCAAGGCCGCCCTCGCCGCAGTGGAGAAGGTTGACTGGAGCGAGGATCCCGACGCCGAAGCCATCGCCGCGGCTGCCGCGGCCGCTCCGGTACGCGAAGGAGACCTGGTATCCCTCATCCCTCAGGCACGCGCATCAATCAACGCCCTCACGGCAAAGTTGACAGACGCCACAAGGGAGCGCAACCTGCTCCAGCCTTGGGAACAGTTCGACTCGGAGGCAGTGAAGGATCTGGCAGAAAAGGGCATCAAGCTTCATTTCTATGCAGTTACCGCAAAGAAGTGGAATCCTGCCTGGATGGAACAGTGGCCCATAGAGGTCATCCACCAGTCCGACGACGCAGTATACTTCGTGGGCGTGGGAGACAATGACATTCCGGCAAACGAGCTGGAAGCTCCCGAACACGATTATCTGTGCTCAGAAGCCAAGATAGACGAAATCAAGAAAGAGATCATCGGGCTCAAGGCAGACCTTGCCAACTTCAAGGAGCGCAAGGGAGAACTCGAGCAGGAGTACTCTTCGCTTATGGACAGGCTCAACCTGTATCTTGCAGGCGTTGCCGGCAAGCCGGCCGCCGAGAACAAGATCTGCGTCTTCACCGGATTCGCTCCGGAAGAGAACGAGCAGGCCCTCTGCGAGGCTCTGGACAAGATGGACGTCTACTATATGAAGGAAGCGGCCAAACTGGAGGACAACCCTCCTATCAAGCTCAAGAACAGCAAGTTCTCCTCATTGTTCGAGACATTCACGGGAATGTACGGAATGCCTGTATACAATGAGTTCGACCTTACGGCAATCCTGGGTCCCTTCTATCTGCTGTTCTTCGCCTTCTGTATGGGAGACGCGGGTTACGGAATAATACTGATGCTGCTCAGCCTCTATCTCAAGAAGCACGACATCTTGAACATGGGCCTGAACAAGCACCACAAACTGGTATTCTTCCTGGGACTCGTAACCTTCGTGGTAGGTCTCATACTTGGTACGTTCTTCGGAATCACCCTGCCTGACCAGGCCTGGGTTCCCGAGGGTGTCAAGAAGTTTATGGTCAAGGGCACCATCATGGGCTTCGACGCCCAGATGGTACTTGCGGTTGCAGTGGGAGTATTCCACCTCATAGTGGCAATGACCATCAAGGCCATCTGCAAGACAAAGCAGACGGGCTTCAGGGCCAACGTCAGCTGCTGGGGATGGCTCCTGGTAATCGTAGGAGGCATCATCATCGCAGCCCTCTCCCTGCTGAAAGTAATAGATTCTTCCATCACAAAGATCGCGATAATAGTGGTGGGCGTCCTCGCAGCGCTGAGCATCTACCTGTTCAACACTCCCGGCCGCAACCCTCTGATCAACGTCGGATCCGGTCTGTGGGAGACCTACAATATGGCCAGCGGCCTTCTTGGCGACGCTCTCAGCTACATCCGTCTGTACGCCCTCGGACTTGCAGGCGGTATGCTCGGAGGAGCATTCAACAACGTAGCCGGTATGATAAAGGCACTTCCGGTGCCCGGCGTCAACTGGCTCGGCTTCATCTTAATACTCCTTCTGGGACACGCGCTCAACCTTGCCATGTCCTGCCTGGGAGCATTTGTACACCCTTTGCGACTCACCTTCGTAGAGTTCTTCAAGAACAGCGGATACGAGGGCAAGGGAGCCAAGTACAATCCATTGAAATCCAATTAAATAACAAACAAATAACAAATTTTTTACAATTATGCTTACAATTATTCTCGGTTACCTTGGACTGGCAGCAATGCTCTGTCTCTCCGGAATCGGAAGCAGCCTTGGAACAACTATCGCCGGCAACGCATCCGAAGGTGCATTAAAACTCAATCCTGAGAAAGCTTCAGGTTATATGATCCTTTCCGCTCTTCCTGCAACACAGGGACTTTACGGATTCGTAGCTTTCCTTACCTGGGTAGGTAAAGACTTCGCAACAGACGGAGTCAAGCTCTTCTGGGTAGGTATCGCAGTAGGAGTAGTTTGTATGATCTCAGCCATCCGTCAGGGCCAGGTTTGCGCCAACGGTATCATCGGCATGTCACAGGGCCACGATGTACAGACCAACACAATGATTTACGCAGCTCTTCCTGAGTTCTACGCAATTCTTGCACTGGTTGCTTCATTCATGGTATAATTGCCGTACTGAATCTTAACAAATTCAATTATTGATGGCGGGTTGGAATCCATATTCCTCCCGCCATCAATCTTTTTATAGAAATCTTTTTGTAACTTTGTTTGAATAACGACTTTTTGAAATGGGGAAAATCATTGCAATAGCCAACCAGAAAGGAGGCGTCGGAAAGACCACCACGGCCATAAACCTGGCCGCTTCGCTGGCCGTCCTGGAGAAGAAAGTGCTCATCATAGATGCAGACCCTCAGGCAAACACCACCTCCGGGTTGAACTTCTCGCCTTCAGACAGCAACCGGCGCACCCTCTATGAGATTCTCATAGGCCGCATCAAGGCGTCTGACGCCCTGGTGCAGACAGAGATTGCAAACTTGCACCTGATTCCTTCCCATATCAACCTGGTAGGAGCCGAGATAGAACTGGTAAAGGCTCCGGCAAGGGAAAGCATACTCAAGGAGGCCCTCCAGGACATCAGGGACAACTATGACTTCATAATCATAGACTGCTCCCCTTCCCTGGGTCTAATCACGGTCAACAGCCTTGCTGCCGCCAATTCAGTGATCATTCCCGTACAGCCGGAGTATTTCGCCCTGGAAGGACTGGGCAAACTGCTTCAGACCATCCGGCTGGTGCAGAACCGCATAAATCCAGAACTCACCATAGAAGGATTCGTCGTGACAATGTTCGACGGCCGTACCAAGGCCCACGCGCAGGTGGTGGCAGAACTCAAGGAGCACTTCCAGGATATGGTGTTCGACACCATAATCCAAAGGAACATCCGTCTGAGCGAGGCCCCGTCACACGGCGTACCCATCATCCTTTATGACGTGATGTGCAACGGCGCATCCAATTATCTGAGCCTGGCCAAAGAACTACTGGAGAAAAACAACTGATTATGGCATACAAACCACCTAGAGGCCTCGGTAAAGGCCTCGGCGCCCTTTTGGGAGACGACCTTGAAATAGACAGCCTGCGCAAGCCCGTGGGCTACATAAACAAGGAGATTGCCGGGGACGCCCCTACGGGCGATTCCGCCGACATCATGCGCATACCTGTCTCCAAGATTGAACCCAACCCCTTCCAGCCAAGGCAGAATTTCGACCCCGAATCCCTCCAGGAACTCGCCGACTCAATAAAGGCTCTCGGCCTCATACAGCCAATCACTGTGCGACGCCTGGACAACGGCCGCTATCAGATAATTAGCGGAGAACGCCGCTGGCGCGCCTGCAGGCTTGCCGGCATGGATATGATCCCCGCCTACATCAGGGAGACCGACCAGCAGGGAATGCTGGAAATGGCCATAGTTGAGAACATCCAGAGAGAAGACCTCGACCCCATAGAGACCGCAATGAGCTACCAGAGGCTCATAGAGGAGTGCAACCTCACCCAGGAGCAGATGGCCCAGAGAGTGGGCAAGAAAAGGGCTTCCGTGACCAATTACCTGCGCCTTCTCAAACTTCCGGCAAAAGTTCAGCACGACCTTAAGGTAGGACTCATAAGCGTAGGTCACGCAAAAGTCCTGCTTGCCCTGGACAACGCTTCCCTTCAGCAGCATCTGTGCGACCTTGTAATCCAGAAAGACCTGTCCGTACGCCAACTGGAAGAACGCGTCCACAAACTCACCCGTCCAATGGAACTGATAGAGGACAATTCTCCGGATCTTCCCGAACAATACTACAAGGTCCTGGAGTATCTGGGCAAGGTATTTGGAGACAACATCTCGCTTAAGAGGTCTGCCGGCGGCAAGGGCAGCATAACCCTGCGATTCTCATCTGACGAAGAAATGAACCGCCTCCTGGACCTTTTGGAACATTAGTCTATGGCAAAAAGATGGCTTCTTATAATCAGCGCGCTGCTCTGCTTTCTGGCTACCGGCCAGAAGGCGTCTGCACAGTTCCGCTCAGAAGCCTTCTCCCAGAACTACAACGACGACCCCAACGCCTCCCAGGAGGAGACTAACGCCAAGCGGGACTCTTCCTTCACCTTCTCCATTTCCGAATTCTTTGGAGGAATGGCCCACAAGAGGACTTCCAGGATGGGCAACAACTTCTTTGGCTCAATGGTGTTCGTGGGCGGCCAGCAGATATATAACCGCGACTACTGGAAACTCCCCATCATATACGGCGGAATAGGAGCCGGCGTAGGAATGGGCATCAAGTATAACAAGACTTACCAGCAGAGCATCGAGGCAGGACTGCCGGACAACGATGCCAAGAAAATGAGGAACCTTATGTTCGCGGCGGCCGGTACGGTATACTGGGCCTCCCTGATGGACGGAATGCTTTGCTATGAGACCGACATAGACCACCACCCCACCCGCGCCGCGCTGCTTTCAATGCTCGTCCCGGGGCTTGGACAGTGCTACAATGGAGAACCTTGGAAAATCCCCATCTACTGGGGCTTTATGATGGGCAGTCTTTACTACTTGAACGACAACACTATCAAATACAACCATTTCAGACAAATTTACAAAGACGCTTCCGACCCTGACAGCGGATACGACGGACGCATATCGGCCGAAACCGCAAAATACTACAGGGATATGTACAGGGAGTGGAGAGACTATTCCATACTGGCAATTGCCGTCAGCTACTTGCTCCAGGTGATTGACGCCAACGTATTCGCTTATATGAGGGACTTCGAGGTTTCGGAAGACTTGTCCGTAAACCTGCAACCGACAGTAATAACCCCCGACACCCATTTTGCCTACAACCCATACGGGGTTGGATTCAAACTGGGCATTAGTTTTTGACACGATGAAGAGACTGCTGATCCTTCTGGCCGTTCTGGCCCTTTGCATACCTGCAAGAGCACAGGAAATAGTTCCCGGTGAGGTAATGCCAGACCCTACCGACAGCCTCCTGAGCGTATGGTATATAAGCACCCGCCTGAAGGCCTACCTGCCTGAAGAGATACCGGATTCTGCCAGATACACTTCCAACGTCCCCGATTCCGTCTTCGTAGAAAGGCTGGAAAAGATGAACTCTTACATAAACCTCCCGTTCAACGAGACGGTCAAGAACTATATGATCCTATACTCCGAGAAATCCCGCGAGAAGATGCAGCATATACTTGGCGTAAGCAATTACTATATGCCCATCTTCGAGGAGATACTGGACCGGTACGGCCTGCCGCTGGAACTCAAGTATATGACAATCATAGAGTCGGCCATGAACCCCCTTGCCAGATCCAGGGCGGGAGCCACGGGAATGTGGCAGTTCATGTACAACACGGCCAAGATATACAACCTCAAGATCACCTCGTACGTGGACGAGCGGCTGGACATTGAGAAAGCCGCCGACGCCGCCGCGCGCTACCTGCAGGACGCCTACAACACTTTCGGCGACTGGGCTCTGGCTATATGTTCCTACAATTGCGGCTCCGGCAATGTGAACAAGGCGATACAGCGCAGCGGAGGCAAGAGGGACTTCTGGTCCATCTACCCCTTCCTGCCCAGGGAGACAAGAGGATACGTGCCCGCATTCGTCGGGGCAATGTACGCGATGACTTATTACAAGGAATACGGACTTGTCCCTGAGCCCGTTGCCCTGCCTCATTATACAGACACGATAATGGTGAACAGGAACCTGCATTTCCAGCAGATTTCAGAGCTGGCGGAGATTCCCATCGAAACCCTCCGTGAACTCAATCCCCAATACATCCACGACATCATTCCCGGCAACGAAGGCGAATACGTGCTCAAGATTCCCTATCAGTACACCAACTCCTTCATCAGCGTTGAAGACTCTGTATACACGCACAAGGCGGACTCCTTGCTGAGCGCAAAAGTAATGACCAGCATTTCCGACAGCGTAACCAGCAGCGACGGCAGTTCCATCCGGTACAAGATAAAGAGCGGCGACACGCTGGGCAGCATAGCAAGGCGCTACCACGTAACTGTGAGCAATCTCAAGAAGTGGAACAATCTGAGGAGCGATTCTATTCGCGCAGGAAGGTATCTGACTATCTATCAATAGGTTTGTCCTTCAGTTTGGAGCAAACCCAGTGGCCCAGGGAGGCAAAGACATAGCCCAGAACCAGGCCCACGAGAATTCCCACCAGTATATCTCCCAAATAGTGTTTTCCCACGAAAATACGGCTGACTGAGACCAGGGCGGCCCAGACGTATATAAACCAGGTGAACCACCGGGACTTGCCTTTCAGGGAAGCGTCTGCGGCCTGTGATGCGCATACAGCAAAGCCAAAGGCATTGGCCGCGTGGGATGAGAAGAACCCGTACAGCCCTCCGGCATCTTCCAGCACCCTGACTCCCCTTTCCAGCATATATGGGTCGTGGCAGGGCCTCAGGCGGCATACATACAACTTGATCAGGTTGGAGAACTGGTCGCAGGCTGCCAGGCAGAGAGCCATTGCGGCTATGTATATGAGACCCTTCTTCCAACCGGCCTTCCATACAAGGAACGCGGCAACAATAAGATAAAGCACAAACCATACGTGCCTGTCGGAGAAAGTCTGCCAGACAAGGTCACTGAAGTTAGTATGCAAACCATTGATTGCCAGGGTAATATCCTGATCCAGACGAATGATGTCCATTATTTGTTCAGGGCTTTCCAAAGCAGGTCCTTAAGCTCGTTCAGACCCTCTTGGGTGATTGAAGAAATGAAGACGTAGGGGATGTCCCCCGGCAAGGAAGGAATCATCTCTTTTTCCATATCCTTGTCTATGAGGTCGCATTTAGTAATTGCCAGGACACGCTCTTTTACCAGTAGTTCTCGGTTGAATTCCCTGAGCTCGGACAGGAGAGTTTTGTATGCCGCGGCAATGTCATCTTCTTCTGCCGAAATCATGAACAGAAGAACCGAATTGCGCTCAATGTGCCTGAGGAAGCGTATGCCTATGCCCCTGCCCTCGTGGGCTCCCTCGATGATTCCGGGGATGTCGGCCATCACGAAGGATTTCTCGTCGCGATAGCGCACTATCCCGAGGCTGGGTTCCAGCGTGGTGAACGCATAGGAGGCTATCTTGGGCTTAGCAGCGGTGAGGGACGACAGCAGCGTGGATTTGCCCGCATTGGGGAAGCCTACGAGCCCCACGTCCGCAAGGAGCTTCAGCTCCAGGATGAACCAGCCCTCGCGGCCTTCCTCACCCGGCTGGGCGAATCGCGGCGTCTGCAGGGTGGCGGTCTTGAAATGGTCGTTCCCCCAGCCGCCGCGGCCGCCTTCGCAGAGGATGCGCTCCTGCCCGGCTTCAACCAGCTCGAACAGGATCTCCCCCGTCTCAGCGTCCTTGGCAACTGTGCCTACAGGCACCTCCAGGACTATGTCTTGGCCGTTCTTGCCGTGCTGGAGCGCGGCTCCTCCGGGTCCTCCGTTGTCGGCCTTTATATGCTTGCGGTACTTCAGGTGGATGAGAGTCCAGAACTGAGGATTGGCGTGAAGGATTATATGGCCTCCCCTGCCTCCGTCTCCCCCGTCAGGACCGCCCTTGGGCACGTACTTGGCCCGGTGAAGGTGAGCGGAACCCGCTCCCCCGTGCCCCGAGGCGCAGAAGATCTTTACGTAGTCTATGAAGTTGCTGTCTGGCATTACCCGGCAAATTTACGGATTTTTATTTGTATTTTTGGGACAAATACAATGGTAGATGAAAGAGTATCTGTACAAACTGGAAATGAAGACCCGGGATTACGAGTGCGACATTCAGGGCGTGGTCAACAATGCCAACTACATACACTATCTTGAGGCCACCAGACACGAGTGGCTGGTTTCCACCGGAGTGTCATTCAGAAAATGGCACGAGGAAGGCATAGAGACAATGGTCTCCGAGATAAACATAAAATACAAGGCGTCCCTGCACGGCCAGGAGGAATTCATTTCCTGTCTGAACCTGCACAGGGACGGGCCTCGTTTTATCTTTGACCAGGACATCTACCGCAAGTCTGACATGCGCCTTTGCGTGAGCGCCCAGGTTTCTACCATCTGCGTCATTGACGGAAGGGTTACCCGCGGCGACGAAGTCCTGCCCTATCTGGGTAAATTCCTGAACGACTAGGCGTTATCGTAAATAGACTCTATCAGGGAAGCGTACTTGGCATTGAGAGCCTTACGCTTCAGCTTGAGCGTCTGCGACAGCAGTCCGTTTGCAACGGACCAGTCGTCAGCGGCAAGTTGCTCGCGCTTTATCTGCTCGTGCGGGGCAAGGCTTTCGTTGACCTTGGATACTTCTTTATGGATCAGGGCTATAACCTTGGGATCCTTTATGAGCTCCTCATTGCCACCCTTGATTCCGTTCTCGGCAGCCCAGTCCTTGAGGTGGGAGAAATCAGGAACAATGATGGCGGAGGCGAACTTCTGGTTTGCTCCAACTACGAATGCGTTGTCAATAAAGCGGCTTTCCTTAAGTTTTGTCTCAACTGACTGAGGTGCAACGTACTTGCCGGCAGTAAGCTTGAAGATTTCCTTCTTGCGGTCTGTGATCTTGAGGTACTTTCCGTCCACCAGATAACCGATGTCTCCGGTATGGAACCAACCGTCCTTGTCGATAGCAGCCTTGGTGGCCTCGGGATCTTTGTAGTAGCCGAGCATCACGTGAGGGCCGCGGGTAAGGATTTCCCCGTCCTCCGCAAATGAGAGTTCGGTGCCGTATGCCTTGAGGCCGACGGTTCCAATCATGTTAACTCCGTCAGCAGGGCTGTTCACGGCAATTACGGGAGATGTCTCGGTAAGGCCATAGCCCTCGAATATGCGCAGCTGAGCGGCGTTGAAAGTACGTATGATATCTGCACGGATGGATGAGCCTCCGCTCACCACTATCATATCGTGTCCGCCGAGGGCGTCCCTCCACTTCTTGTATACGAGCTTGTCGAAAAGCCTCAGTTTTGCCAGGTAAAGAGGCTTGTGGTTGTAGAAGTCAAAGTTGTTGGCGAACTTCCAGGCCATCTTGTAGATGGTGGCGGCAATGCCCTTGAGGTTCTTGCCTGTACTTTCCAGCTTGCCGTACATCATCTCAAGCACGCGCGGAACGGCGCAGAAACCGTCGCAATGCGAATCTTTGATGTCACGGGCAATGGTGGAAAGGCCCTCGGCATACCAGATGCTTATTCCCAGTTCCTGGAACTCATAGTTCATTGTGCGCTCATATACGTGGCACAGGGGCAGGAAACTGATCATCTTATGCTGGTAGCCCTTGACCTGGCGGATAGCGTGGCCGTGCGAGTTGAAAACCAGGTTGTAGTGCGACAGCATCACTCCCTTGGGGATTCCCGTGGTTCCGGATGTGTAGATGATGGTTGCCAATGCGTCCTTGCTGGTGGCCGCCTTCATCTCCTCCAGTTTGTCGTGATACTTCTCCCGCAGGGTGCTTCCCTTCTCTATTATCTGGGTCAGGGTCCTGAGCGAAGGATCGAAGGAGTTGTCCTCTATCATAAGGATCTCGGGGGCATCCTCCATCTGGGCTACGATGGGAGCGATCTTCTTGTATATGTTCTGAGTTCCCGCAAAGATATATTTGGCGTCGCTGTGCTTGAAGATGTGACGGAATTCTTCTTCGCTGGAAGTCGGATATACGGGTACGTGGACCATACCTGCCATCACCAGTCCCATATCCAGGAAGTTCCATTCCGGACGGTTTGGAGTGATGGATATCACCTTTGTCTCTTTCTCGAGACCGGCATCCAGGATTGCATAGGCAATGTCGTGAGAGATGCGGTAATAGTCGTCGATGCTGTACTTCACCCAGCCGCTGCTCTTGCGCAGGGCGAGCATATCGTCCTTGGGAGGAAACGTTTTAAGGTTCTCCAGAAGGTCAAAGATTCGTGTTATTTCCATTATGTGAGAGGTTGTTATTTCTTGTTGTATTCCTCAAGTGCCTTTGCAAGTACTTCCATAGCTTTAGCAAGGTCCTCTTTTTTGAGTACGTAGGCAAGGCGGACTTCCTGACGGCCGTCTTCGGGGTCGGTGTAGAAACCGGCGGCGGGTGCCATCATTATGGTCTGTCCCTCATATGAGAAATCGGTAAGGCACCAGGCGCAGAACTTCTCGGCGTCGTCCACCGGCAACTTGGCCATTGCGTAGAAGGCTCCCATAGGGGTGGGGGCAAACACTCCGGGAATCTTGTTGAGGGCGTCCAGGAGGAAGTTGCGGCGGTCGAGGTACTCTTCATATACCTCGTCCATATACTCCTGCGGGGTGCTGAGGGAGGCCTCGGCTATCACCTGGCCTACGAGAGGCGGGCTGAGGCGGGCCTGGCAGAACTTCATCACGGCTTCGCGAACCTGCTTGTTCTTTGTAATGAGGGCGCCGATGCGGATTCCGCACTCGGAGTACCTCTTGGAAACGGAGTCTATGAGGATGACGTTGTTCTCTATACCTTCCAGGTGGCAGGCGGAGATATAAGGCTGCTTGGTGTAGATGAACTCGCGGTAGACCTCGTCAGACAGGAGGTAAAGGTCGTACTTCTTTACGAGGTCGCGGATCTTGCGCATCTCCTGCTTGGTGTAGAGGTATCCCGTAGGGTTGTTGGGGTTACAGATGAGGATTGCCTTTGTGCGGGGGGTTATCTGCTCCTCGAACTTCTCTACCGGAGGCAGGCGGAAGCCGTTGTCGATGCTGGTCTTGACGGGCTTCACCACTGCACCGCAGCTTATTGCGAAGGCCATATAGTTGGCGTAGGAAGGGTCTGTGACTATGATCTCGTCACCGGGGTCCATACAGGCCATATAGGCGAACATCACGGCCTCGGAGCCGCCTGTGGTTATGATGATCTCGTCCGGACTGAGGTCTATTCCGTACTCTGCATAGTAGGAGACCAGCTTGGTGCGGAGGGCGTGATATCCCTGGGAGGGGCTGTACTCCAATATGTCCCTGTCGAGTTTCTTTATAGCCTCCAGGGCGCACGCGGGCGTCTTGATGTCCGGCTGACCGATGTTCAGATGATATACGTGAATGCCGTTGCGCTTGGCTGCATCGGCATATTTTGCAAGTTTCCGGATAGGAGAACTTGGCATGTTGCTGGCACGTTGAGAAATTTTCATAACCTGCGAATTTAACAAAAATATTTCTTATATTTGCATTAACACGCTTGCCCCGCTTCCCGTAGATCAGCGCGCTCAGGGCAAGCATTATTTTAAAACATATGAAACAAGTTTTCAAGGGGAAGTTCCAGTCTACGGAAGAAATTCTCCAAATGCTTAAACGTCAAGGACTTCTTATAGAAGACGAAGACCGCGCCGCACACATACTCAAGAACGTCAGCTACACGCGTCTCAAGAGTTATATGGTTCCCTTCATGGAGGACCGCAAATCCCATAAGTTCAAATACGGAGCAACGTTCGAGCAGGTCTACGCCCTGTACGGATTCGACCGCCGTTTCCGCGAACTCATCTTCCACGAGATGGAGAAGGTGGAAATCTCCATCCGCACCCAGATGGCGTTCGTGTCCGCCGGCAGCGACCACGGATACTGGTACACCAACCGGAAGTATTTCCAGAACAATGCAATGCACAAGAGCATCATGTACCGTATCAAGGGGGAGATCAACCGCACCGACAACGACGGAATAAAGAACTTCCAGGAAAAATACTCCAACGAGTTCCCTCCCTGCTGGCTTGCGCTGGAAGCCCTTTCCATGGGTACCCTCTCCACCATCTATTCCGAGCTCAACCCCGGAAAGCTGCGCCGCAGCATTGCGGAGTATTACGGAGTCTCCGACACCGTATTCATCTCCTGGCTCCACCACCTGGTTTACATACGCAACAACTGCGCGCATCACAACCGCCTGTGGAACAAGACCCTTAGCATAAGGCCAATGGTCCCGGTAAAGCCTGACAAGTACTTCCCTCCCCTCACCGCCGACGACACCGCCCACGTGTACGCCACGCTGTGTATGATCAAGTTCCTGCAGGACACCGTCAAACCTACTAATACCTTCAGCGTACGCCTTCAGGCCCTGCTGGACAACTACCCCATAGTGGATCCCGCCAAGATGGGCTTCCCCACCAACTGGAGGGAAGATCCTCTGTGGAAATACCCAACCCTGTAATTTAAAAGCACTAAAATATGGTCAAGATAAATCTGGACGGCTGCAAGTCATTCGTAAGCGCAGCCGATTATGACAAATTCGCCGCCAAGTCCCTGGAGGCATTCGACACCCTGGTTTCAGGCAACGGCGCAGGAAATGACTTCCTGGGATGGAAGACGCTTCCCTGCGACACCCCCGAGCAGTTGATAAAGGACTGCGAGGCCGTGCGCGACGACTGGAAGGCGCTGGGCGCCGACCTGGTGGTGGTCATAGGCATCGGCGGGTCCTACCTCGGCGCCAAATGCGCCATAGAGGCACTCTCGCACAGTTTCCTGCCGTCGGGAGACGCTCCGCAGGTAGTATTCGCCGGAAACAACCTCAGCGAGGAGTATCTTGCAGAACTGACAGACCTGATGGAGAGGCGCAACGTGGCTTGCGTGGTCATCTCCAAGTCAGGCACCACCACCGAGCCTGCAGTGGCATTCAGGGTTGTGAAGCAGTATATAGAGCAGAAATATAAGGACGAGGCTTCAAGGCGCATCGTCGCAGTTACAGATGCGGCGCGCGGCGCGCTAAAGACGCTCTCCACCCAGGAAGGATACCGCACCTTCGTGGTTCCCGACGACGTGGGAGGCCGCTTCAGCGTGCTTACTCCGGTGGGCCTGCTGCCTATAATGCTCGCCGGATTCGACGTCCGCGCTATGCTCAAGGGCGCAGCGGATGCACGCGCTGCCCTGCAGGAGCGCACCCTTGACAATCCGGCCGTGCAATACGCGGCAATGCGCAACCTGCTGTACTCCGGCCTCGGCAAGAAGGTGGAGATCCTGGTAAGCTACAACCCCAAGCTCACATATCTGGGAGAGTGGTGGAAACAGCTTTACGGCGAGTCCGAGGGCAAGGACGGAAAGGGCATCTTCCCCGCTTCCGTAGTCTGCACCACAGACCTTCACTCCATGGGGCAGTTCATCCAGGAGGGTGACAGGGTTATGTTCGAGACCGTGGTCAACGTGGAAAACAGTCGCCGCAAAGTGGTGATCGGAGAGGACAAGGAAAACCTGGACCAGCTGAACTA
>JAGCVB010000038.1 GCA_017962585.1 Bacteroidales bacterium | reverse complement strand
GGCCGCGCTCCTCGTTCAGACCGTGGCCCTCGCCGCGGCGGAAACCGTGGCCCCAGGAGGGACAATTCTCAGAAGTAATTTCCCTTTAGCAGGAAATTCGTATATTTATGCCGGTTTCAGTGAAGGCTGAAACCGGTTTTTTATATGACGGTAAAAGAGAAGATAAAACTATTCCCACACTCTCCCGGCGTTTACAGGTATTACGACGCCGCGGGGAACGTCATATACGTGGGCAAGGCCAAGGACCTGCACAAGAGGGTGGCGCAGTACTTCGTCCCTCCCGAGAGGCTCAACAACAAGACCCGCATCCTGGTTTCCAAGATAGCGGACGCCCAGTACTCGGTGGTGGATTCCGAAGCCGACGCCCTGCTTCTGGAGAACAACCTGATAAAGCAGTACAAGCCCAAGTACAACATCCTCCTGAAGGATTCCAAGACATATCCGTGGATATGCGTGTCGGCGGGGCCGTACCCCAAGCTTTTCATCACCCGCAGGGTGGAGAAAGGCGGAGGGAAGTACTTCGGCCCGTACAGTTCCGCCTTCCACGCCCGCAACCTGGTGGAGTTCCTCAGGGTAACGTACAAGCTGCGCACCTGCAATCACAAGATAGACTCCCAGAGCATCCTGATGCGCAAGTACCGCCCCTGCCTGGAGTTCCAGATAGGAAGGTGCTCCGGCTGCTGCGTAGGCGCAATCTCGCAGCAGGATTATATGGCAGGCATGGAAGAGATTGTCAAGCTCCTGAGGGGCGGCGCCGGGGAGATAATCCAGAAGTACAAGAAAGAGATGGAGGAGGCTGCTGAAGCCTTGGAGTTCGAGCGCGCCCAGCAGTGCAAGGAGATGGTGGACGCCCTGCAGAACCACTACGCCAAGTCCATAGTAAGTTCGGCAAAGGACACCGACGTGGACGTGTTCTCCATAGTGTTCGAAGGCTTCGACGCTTACGGAAACTTCTTCCGCGTACGCGGAGGCTCCATAATCCAGTCCCTCAACCTGGGCTTCAAGATGAACATAGAAGAGGAAAGGGAGGCGGTTCTCAGCGAGTTCATCGCGGAGATCGAGTCCAAGTTCGGAGACCTGTCCTCGGAGGTCATCGTCCCGTTCCTGCCCGACGTGCAGATAGAGGGGGTTGAATTCAAGATTCCCGCCCGCGGCGACAAGCTGTCCCTGCTGGAACTGAGCGCTAAGAACGCGCGCGAGTTCCAGTTCAACAGCATCAAGCAGAAGGAGAGGACAAATCCGGACGAATTCCGCGCCATGGTGCTTGAAGAACTCCGCAAGGCCCTGGGAATGAAAGAACTGCCCGTGCATATGGAGTGCTTTGACAACTCCAACATACAGGGAACGAACCCGGTGGCCTCCTGCGTGGTGTTCCGCGGAGGAGAGCCGTCCAAGAAAGACTACCGCAAGTTCAAGATAAAGACGGTGGTGGGCGCCAACGACTACGCCTCCATGAAGGAAGTGGTGAACAGAAGGTACTCCAGAATGCTGGCCGAAGACCCCGACGACCTGCCTCAACTGGTGGTGATAGACGGCGGAAAAGGCCAGTTGGATTTCGCCTACCAGGCCCTGGCAGAACTGGGCCTTACGGACAAACTCACCGTGATAGGCCTTGCCAAGCGCCTTGAGGAGGTGATCCGAGTAGGAGACCCTTACCCGCTGTTCATCGACCGCAATTCCCAGGCGCTCAAGCTGCTGCAGCAGATTCGCGACGAAGCCCACCGCTTCGGCATCACCTTCCATCGCAGCCTGCGCAGCAAGCAGCAGGTGAAGTCCATCCTCAGGGAGATAAAGGGCGTGGGCGAGCAGACGGAAAAACGCCTGCTGATGCGCTTCGGCAGCGTCCCCAGGATCGCAGCCGCCTCCCAGGAAGACATCGCCGCCCTGGTGGGACCGGCGCTTGCGGCCAAGATAAAAGAAGTATTGAGTCAGTAATATGGCAAAGAACGACCAGAAATTCAACAAATGGTTCAACGCCTTCATCCTCATAGGGATGACAGTGGCGGTAATACTTGCAACCGTAATGAAGCTGGGCAGTGCCGAGACAGGCAAACTGCTCCTTCTGGTGTCCGCTTTCGGCTCCCTTATGGGCATCCTCAGCACGGTGTGCTCCGCCAACGGCATCATCTGGACCTTCGTGTTCGGCCTTTTCGACGTAGCTATATACGCAGTGGTGTGCTTCATCAGCGGCAAGTACGGCAATGCGGCGCAGCACGCTCTGTACTTTGTCCCCATGCAGTTCGTGGGCTTGTGGCAATGGCGGAAACGCGGCGCGCACGCCTCAGACAAGAAAGTTCAGGCCAGGCGTCTGAGCCCGCGCCAGTGGCTGATTACAGGAGCGGCTTTCCTGGCCATCTCCGTAGTTGCCTACCTGATCCTGGCGCACTTCGACAAGAGCGCCGCCCAGAGTTTCATAAAGACAGCCGTGCTTATGGACGCGCTGGCAATGGTGTGCAACATATTCGGGCAGTACCTTATGTCCACGGCCTATATGGAGCAATGGTATTTCTGGATAGGAGTGAACATTTTCTCCGTAATAATGTGGGCGCAGACTCTCAGGAGCGCCTCCGACTCATATGCCATCATATACATAATCAAGTATTCCTTCTATCTGGTGAACGCTCTGAACGGCCTGCGTATATGGCTGGAACTGAGTAAAAACAAGGAGTTGGAAAAGTAAAATATTGTTTCTAACTTTGTCCCAAACCCGAATGTGTATTATAAACTTAAATATCTAACATTATGGAGTACGAGGATATCGTAAAAAAAGTTAAAGCTATCATTGTTGACAAATTGGGCGTAGAAGAGTCTGAAGTTACAGAGTCTGCCAATTTCACAAATGATCTGGGTGCTGATTCACTTGACACCGTAGAGCTTCTTATGGAGTTCGAAAAGGTATTCGGAATCAAGATTCCCGATGAGGAAACCAGCACGATTGCTACTGTACAGGATGCAATTGACAAGGTAAAGGAAAAGCTTGAGGCTTAAGACTGTTTTCCATAAAAATAAAGGCTGCACACCGTGCAGCCTTTGTTTTTTTATTGTTCCGGAACCGAGAATACGAACTTGAACACAGGCACCCGCCCGGTCTTGTTGGCAGGGCCCAGCAGCTTTGCGTTGTAGTAGCGGTCTTTGTCCAGCATTACGGCAGTGGTATAGGATACTGTCTCCTGCTGCATCTGCATAAGCGCCATTTGCTGCTGCATCATGTAATAGTAATAGTAGTTGTTGTAGCCGTAGCCTCCGTATCCGCCATAACCGCCGTATCCACCGTATCCGTATCCGTTGTACATACTGTTGTAGTAGCTGGAGTACATCATCTGCTGGTAGAGTTCCTGGGTTTCGGCATCCATCTGCGAGGTCTGGGCGTATACGGTTTCCTTTGACTGGATGAGGAACCAGAGGTCATAGTTGGAAATCTTGCTGGGATCCTTGAGCCTGAGCAGGGTCTGGGCGTGGTAGGTGAAATCGGGAGAATACTGGTACAGGGACATATTTATGTCTCCGGCATCCTGGTTCTTGCTGCTGTAATCGGAAAGTACGAAGAACTGCAGCGAATCCGGTTTGTAGTGGATTTTTACGCCGGGGCTCAGGATCTTTGGGAAGTGGGCCGCCTGGTCGTAGTCTTCCATAGGCTCGAAAGGCAGGACAACCGTGGCTTTGTTGATGACGGCCTCGTTGGGATCTCCGTAGGGGGAGATGGCGTCTATCATCATCTGGCGCAGGTCTGCGGCAGGAATCATAGGCTTGAGTCCGCCGCCGCCTTCAATTATGATTTCTTCGCCCGCAATGCCTCTCCTGGACCTGCTGATGTCAGAGTGTCCGGTGGTGTTGAGGCAGACCTGGGGGAGGTATCCTATGGAACTGTTGTTGATCAGGGAATCGGCCTCGAAGAGGTCTGTGGCGCCCAGGAAGAACAGGAAGGCAGTGTCTTTCTGAACTCCCGAATACTTGGCCGAGAACTTGAGTTCAGCCACGTTGGACGAAATGTAGGACTTGTTGAACTCCAGCTGGAGGTCCAGCAGGTTGATTCTTCCGCCTTCTCCTACGGGAGCGTCAGTATCCATATAAATTCCCGGATACTTGGCCAGGAAGGTATTGATGTCCTTGAGGTCTTCCTTGCTTATGTTCATATACTTCTCGCCGAATTCCCTGGAGAACTCGAATGACAGTTCTGCCTTTCCGTTAAGGATGGGCACTCCTTTGGAAACCCTGCGGGAAGAATCGTATTCTATGGGTGAATTGGTGTCTGCATTTGTGGGTATGGGCTTTGAAAGCTCATAGACATTCACGTTCTGCAGTATGTAAGCCTGGTCCGGATTGTCCACGGATATGGTGTCCAGGGCTGCCCTGAAGGTAAATCTCTTGAATTCCTGGGTGCCGGCGTCGCCGAAGTCCATATTCTTGGTAAACGGTACCAGGGAAAGTGCGGTGGCCCTTGTGGTGAGGCCGAAATCCTGGTCCCTGACGGCTCCTATGGTCATCCTGGTGGAGGAGAGTCCGCTGAGGCTGTCCAGCATCTCCATATAAATTGTGGTGATGGGGACCTCTATAGCATATGTCTTGAAAGACTGGTCCTTCGGGATCATGTCTGACCCGATGGTGCTGTCTATGTTAACGCAAGAGATGAAGCAGATCGCGGCAGCTGCCAGCGACAATAGTTTACAATTGGTCATAAAATCTGTTGTACTCGTCAATGTAGGCGCCGCTGGCCATGGCCTTGGGGTCGAATTCCAGTACGGGGAGACCCTGCTTCTTGCAGAAGTCTGCGAGTTCCGGGTTCACGGCGTCACTGCCCATGATTACGGCATCCGAATACGTAATGGCGGTTTTAGCAAGATTTATGCCTTGGGGCTGCTCCAGGAGGGGGATGTCTTCCTTCCCTATTCCTCCGAAGACAACCTTGTCGGCGAAATCCTGGCTGAACGCTTCTTCAGGGGTGTCGTCGTAGAGAGACAGTACTATTTTGCTGTTTGAGAAGATAGGGTCGTCTTTGTACGCCTTCTTGAGGTAAAGCGGAACCAGTTGCGAGATCCAGCCCTGGCAGTGGATGATGTCCGGGGCCCAGCGGAGTTTCTTGACGGTCTCAAGTACGCCCCTTGCGAAGAAGATGGCGCGCTCGTCATTGTCTTCGAAGAACTTGCCGTCAGCGTCGCAGTAGATTTGCTTGCGCTTGAAGTAGTCGTCGTTGTCTATGAAGTAAACCTGGATGCGGGCGGCGGAGATGGAGGCGACCTTGATTACAAGCGGGCGGTCTACGTCTCCTATTATGATGTTCATTCCCGACAGGCGGATTACCTCGTGAAGCTGGTTCTTCCTTTCGTTGATGCAACCGTAGCGGGGCATGAACGAGCGGATTTCTTTCTTGCGCTCCTGTATGCCCTGCGGCAGATACCTTCCGATAGTGGCAATGTCCGTCTCCGGAAGATACGGGAATATCTCCGAATTAACGAACAAAACTTTTTTTGCGGTCTCTGCCATTTTAGGTTATTTAATCAACTGATTCGTACAAAGATAAGAAAAAAATTCATAATTTTGTGCACTTATGAACGGAGGGGAGAACAAATTAATTCGCCGCAGGCTGGCAAATGCTTATCTTTCTGCAGTTATCAGTATCAGTCTGGTATTGTTGCTGGTAGGAGTGGCAAGCCTGCTACTGGTCAACGCAAGGAGCGTGTCCGACTATTTCAAGGAGAACATGCAGATATCCGTTCTCCTCAAACCTGAAATTGAAGACGACGAGGCTTCCGCCTTCCAGTCAGAACTGGATTCCCTCCCGTACATACACAGCACACGCTTCATATCCAGGGAAGAAGGCACGGAAGAGATGAAGGCAATGCTCGGAGAAGACTTCCTGAGCGTCTTCGAGACATCTCCCATCCCGTCTTCTCTAGAACTCACCCTCAAGGCCGACTATGTATCCTCCGACAGCCTCCAGATGGTAAAGAACCACCTGCTGGAATCTCCTCTGGTTGACGAAGTCGACTACCAGCAATCCCTCATCGAAACCCTCAACGAGAACATCGGCAAGATATCCCTCCTCCTTGGAGTTTTCATCGTCCTGCTGCTGTTCATCTCGTTCGTGCTCATAAACAATACTGTACGTCTGAACGTGTTCGCACGCCGCTTCACCATCCACACTATGAAGATGGTGGGCGCAACCCGCTCCTTCATCCGCTCGCCTTTTATGGTGCAGGCCGTGTTCCAGGGGCTGTTCGCGGCGTTCCTGGCAATACTGCTGCTTCTGGTGGGTCTCTTCTTCCTGCGCAGGAGTTTCGAGCAGCTGTTCCAGATATTCCAGCTCAGGATGCTCCTGCTCACTATCGGAATCGTGATAGTTTCCGGAGTCATAATCTGCGTTGTCAGCACGTACTTTGTAGTTAACAAACTCATATCTCTCAAGCGCGGAGAGCTTTATTATTAGGATTTATGAAAGAAAACGATAAGATGGCCATAACCCCCAGGGGCCTCAAGCTTCTCATAGCCGGAGCCCTGGTGATAATAGCCGGCCTCATCCTCCTTTCAGGAGGCGGCAGCAAAGACCCCCAGGTATTCAACTATGCAATGTTCGACTTCCGCCGTCTGGTGGCAGGTCCTCTGGTTATAATAGCCGGAATTGTGTTGGAGGTAATTGCAATAATGGGCCTTCCCCGTTTCAAAAAGGATAAGAAATGAACTGGTGGCAGGCATTGATCCTTGGCCTGGTCCAGGGACTGACGGAATTCCTTCCGGTCAGCAGCAGCGGGCATCTTGTAATATTCAGGGAACTGCTTGGAGCAGAGGCTCCGCAGGACCTCATGTTCGAGATTACAGTGCACGTGGCCACGGCCCTGGCCACTATAGTAATATTCCGCAAGCAGATAATAGACCTGCTGCAGGGCCTTTTCAAGTTCAAGTACAATTCCCAGACAGACTTCATCCTCAAGCTGGTGGTGTCAATGATACCGGTGGCCATAGTAGGATTTTTCTTCAAGGATAAGGTTGAGGCTTTGTTCAGTTCGTTGCTTGTAGTGGGCTGTGCCCTGCTGGTTACTGCACTGCTGTTGTTTCTGTCTGACAGGGTGAGACCCTCGGACAAGCCAAGGGTGACGGGTGACGTAACTTACGGCCAGGCGCTCATAATGGGCCTCGGACAGGCCTTTGCGGTGATTCCGGGCCTCTCGCGCTCCGGCACCACCATCTCCGCAGGTTTGCTCAGCGGTGCGTCCCGCAACAAGGTGGCTGAGTTCTCGTTCCTGATGGTGCTGGTGCCCATCCTGGGCGAGGCCTTCCTGGATCTTGTGAAAGGAGACGCGGCCGCTTCCTCAATAGGTACTCTGCCTCTGGCAATAGGTTTCATAGCCGCTTTCGTCAGCGGCCTCTTCGCCTGCAAGGCTATGATAGCCCTCGTCAAGAAAGCCGGGCTCAAGTGGTTCGCGCTCTACTGCGCAATCGTGGGCCTCATCGTAATAATCTGTTCACTGGTTTAGGATGCAAGAGAGGAACCTGACATACTTCGTGGCCGACGTCCACTTGGGCTCCGACCCTGCCACCGCGGCAGAGAAGGAAGCCCGCTTCGTGCAGTTCCTCCGCTCCATCCCCGCGCAGCAGACCAGCGCCCTCTATATGCTGGGCGACATCTGGGACTTCTGGTACGAATACAGGGACGTGGTTCCCAAAGGCAACGCCAGGGTGTTCAGCGCCCTGATGGACCTGATGGACGCCGGAGTCACCGTGCGCTTCATCCGCGGCAACCACGACGTCTGGACATACGATTACCTGCAGAGCATGGGCATTGAAGTGCTCAACCAGACATTCTCGGTGAAGATTGGCGATGCGGTATTCTGCCTGGGTCACGGCGACGGCCTCGGCCCCGGGATGCGCGGTTACAAGTTCATGCGCGCGCTTTTCTACAACCGCTTGGCGCAGCGCCTCTTCAGCACCCTGCACCCCTGGTTCGCCTTCCGCATTGCGCGCAGGTGGTCTGCCGGCAGGCAGAAGAAGCATGTGACCCCCTACGAGTGGAAAGGCACCTCCGAGCCATTATACAAATTTGCCTTGCAGTACAACAAGACCCGCAAGGCAAACTATTTCATTTTCGGGCATTTCCATACCCCGGTTGACATGGAGGTTGAAGGCGGATCCCGCCTGATTGTCCTTGGAGACTGGAAGAAGCAGTCCAGTTACCTGTATTTCGACGGCAAGTCCTTGTGCTCCGGCCACTCCAGGAATATGGAGTAGTAGAGGTCGTCGAAACTCCCCTCTTCCCAATAAGTTACCAGCTGTTCGGTGTTCTTGTCCTCGCCGAACGGGTCGTACCTGCTCTTGAGGTTGTTGTCGAACAGCTTTGCCACGCCCTGCCAGAAGCCGGCTGCGATGGAACTGCGGTAATCTTTTATGATGTCGTAGGAAGTTTTTCCGATTTCCCTGTCAATGAGCCTGACAAGCAGCTTTCCCTGGGAGAAGGACATTCCGCGTATGGATTTCTCGAAATCCTTGACCATCTGCTTCTGTACACCGGCAATGTAACGCTCCTTCTGGATGCGGTTCATAGGCCTGCTGTCCATCTCGGCTTCCACCTGGGTTATGAGTTGTCCGCCCAGGATGGCGTAGGGGTAAACCTTGTTGAAGTTATAGACCAGCTTGTAGTACTGGCGCCATTCCCTGGCGCTCATATCGGCCCTCTTGGGCCATACGCGGGCGGCGGGGAGGTAGTCTACGAACAGGGTGTCTCCGTTGGCGTCTATCTGGTAGCGCAGCATGTCCCCGCGGGTGCCTGACTGGGCGTTGAGCCCGAGGGAGGCGAGTCCCAGGACCAGGGTGAGGGAAAGTATGTGGACGATCCTTTTCATACGCCACAAAGGTAGGCAAATTTTTTGCCAGTTGGATACGCCCTTGGAGCCGTGTCGAAAATGGCTCGAAAAATTTTTCAACAAAGTTTGTAAGTGATTGAAAAATAGGGCAGTTAACTGTTCAGGTTCCGTGTCCAAAACATGCATTTTTTTTGCAAAAAACATTTGCATTTCAAGAATTTTTTCTAACTTTGCAGTCCCAAAAATGTGCCCTGAATAGCGTAAAACACTGATTTTCAGCACTTTGGATTGAATATTTATTTTTTAAAGTTATAAACAATGTTACAGCCTAAGAAAACAAAGTTCAGAAGGGAACAGAAAGGACGTATGAAGGGAATGGCCCAGAGAGGCAACCAGCTTGCATTCGGTTCTTTCGGACTTAAGACTCTTGAGAATTGCTGGCTTACCGCACAGCAGATTGAAGCTGCCCGTCAGGCCATCTCACGCCGCATGAACCGTGAGGGCCAGATCTGGATCAGAGTCTTCCCTGTAAAGCCTGTTACCAAGAAACCTCTTGATACCCGTATGGGAAAGGGTAAGGGCGATCCTTACGGATACGTAGCTCCCATTACCCCCGGCCGTATTCTCTTTGAGGCAGAGGGCGTTTCCCTCGAGACCGCAAAAGAGGCAATGCGTCTTGCAGCCAATAAGCTTCCCGTCGACACCAAGTTTGTTGTACGCAGGGATTATGTAGAATAATTTAATGGAGAAGTAAAATGAAAATTTCAGAAGTACGCGAAATGTCGGTAGCCGATCTGCGCGACCGCATTGAGATTGAAAAGGCCAATCTCGATTCAATGAAGATCAATCACGCAATCTCTCCATTAGAGGATACGTCCAAGTTTAAGAAGACCAGACAGGATATAGCTCGTATGATCACTATCCTTGCTGAGAAAGAAAAACAGAACTAAATCAGAAGTCTTATGGAAAGAAATCTTCGTAAGGAAAGAGTAGGAGTAGTGGTCAGCAGCAAGATGGACAAGACCATCGTTGTTGCCGTTGAGATCAAAGAGAAACATCCTTTGTACGGCAAGTTCGTCAAGAAGACCACAAAGTTCGTCGCCCAGGACGAGAAGAACGAGTGCGGTGAGGGTGATACCGTCCGCATCATGGAAACCCGTCCCCTGAGCAAGACCAAGAACTGGAGATTAGTAGAAATCGTAGAAAAAGCTAAGTAGTATGATACAGCAGGAAACACGTTTACAGGTTGCCGACAACAGTGGAGCAAAGGAAGTCCTCTGCATCCGCGTGCTTGGAGGTACACACCATCGCTACGCTACAGTAGGCGATAAGATTGTCGTATCCGTAAAGAGCGCCATCTCCGGCGGCGACGCCAAGAAGGGCACAGTATCAAAGGCTGTAGTGGTACGCACAAAGAAAGAGATCCGCAGGCCGGATGGTTCTTACATCCGCTTCGACGATAACGCCTGTGTTCTTCTGAACAACGCAGAGGAACTCAGAGGCACACGTATCTTTGGCCCCGTTGCCAGAGAGCTTCGTGAGAATTATATGAAAATCGTTTCACTGGCACCGGAGGTCCTTTAATATTTGAGAGCTATGAAGAAAATACATATCAAAAAAGGCGACACCGTGTATGTAAATGCCGGTAACGATAAAGGAAAGACCGGAAAGGTCCTTTCAGTTAATCCTTCAAAAGATCGCGCAATCGTAGAAGGCATCAATATGGTTAGCAAGCACACCAAGCCCAACGCTGCAAACCCTCAGGGTGGAATCATCAAGCAGGAGGCAGGTATCCACGTTTCTAACCTTCAGCTTATTGACCCGCAGAGCGGCAAGCCTACAAGGACCGGCCACAAGGTAGTGGACGGAAAGAAGATCCGCTATGCCAAGAAATCAGGAGAGGAGATCAAGTAATTATGAATAAGCAAGCAACATATGTTCCTTCTCTTAAGAAGGCTTATAACGAGGAGATTGTAAAATCCCTTATGGAGAAATTCTCTTACACTTCCGTAATGGAAGTTCCGAGACTGGTCAAGATCTCCATCAACGAGGGCGTCGGTGCAGGCACCCAGGACAAGAAGATTGCCGAGGAGGCAGCTGCAGAGCTCTCCCTCATCGCTGGCCAGAAGGCCGTCCTGACCTCATCCCGCAAGGATATTTCCAACTTCAAGCTCCGTAAAGGTATGCCTATCGGAACAAAGGTTACCCTTCGTGACGTCAAGATGTACGAGTTCCTCGAGAGGCTCATCAGGGTCACTCTTCCCCGTATCCGCGACTTCAACGGTATAGCCGAGAAGATGGACGGACAGGGCAACTACACCCTCGGAATCAAGGAGCAGATCATCTTCCCCGAGATTGACATTGACAAGAACCCCCGTATCCACGGAATGGAGGTGACATTCGTAACTACGGCCAAAACCGACGAGGAAGCTCACGCGCTTCTTGCCGCATTCGGTCTGCCTTTCAAGAAACATAACAACAAGTAAGATATGGCTAAAGAATCAATGAAAGCACGCGAGGTAAAACGCGCGAAATTAGTTGCTAAGTATGCCGAGAAAAGGAAGGCTCTCAAAGAGGCCGGAGACTGGGCTGCCCTTGACAAGCTCCCCAAGAACTCTTCTCCCGTCCGCCTTCACAACCGTTGCTCCCTCACCGGACGTCCTAAGGGGTATATGCGCGCCTTCGGGCTCAGCCGTATCCAGTTCCGCGAGATGGCCAGCAATGGTCTCATCCCGGGCGTAAAAAAGGCAAGTTGGTAAAAAATTAAAAGTAAAAATAATATGACTGATCCTATTGCAGACTATTTGACCAGGATTCGCAACGCTTACCTCGCAGGTAACAAGGTTGTGGAGATGCCTTCTTCCAAGATGAAGGAGTCTCTCACTAAGATCCTTTGCGAAAAGGGTTACATCCTCAGCTACAAGGTAGTGGAGGCTGTTCCTCAGAATTCCCTGAAAATCGCTCTCAAGTATCATCCTCAGACCAAGATGCCTGCCATCAAGAAGATCGAAAGAGTATCTACCCCCGGTTTGAGAAGGTACACCGACGTGAAGGATATGCCCAGAGTCCTGAACGGACTTGGAATCGCCATCCTTTCCACATCCAAGGGCGTCATCACCGATAAAGAGGCCAAGGACCTCAACGTAGGCGGTGAAGTGATTTGTTACGTATATTAATATTTAATAAGAAAAGATAATGTCTAGAATTGGTAAATTACCTGTAAACCTTCCGTCCGGCGTTTCCGTAGAGAAACTCGACGGCAACGTTCTGAAGGTTAAAGGCCCTAAAGGCACATTGATGCAGAAGGTAGATCCTGACATCAACGTGGAGATAGAGGGTACCGAGATCAAATTCACCCGTCCTACGGACCTTCCGCGCCACCGTTCAATGCACGGTCTTTACCGCGCACTGGTGAACAATATGGTTCACGGAGTTTCCGAAGGTTTCGAGATTACACAGGAACTGGTGGGTGTTGGTTACCGCGTAGAGGCTCAGGGACAGCTCCTGACCTTCAGCCTCGGTTATTCACACACCATCCAGATGATGCTCCCTCCCGAGGTTACCGCAGAGGTTCCCCAGGTGAAGAAGGGAGAAGCTCCGAAGCTGATCCTCCGCAGCTGTGACAAGCAGCTCGTAGGCCAGATCGCTGCTAAGATACGTTCATTCCGCAAGCCTGAACCTTACAAGGGCAAGGGTATTAAATTCGCTGGTGAGCAGCTTCGCCGCAAGGCTGGTAAGACTGCAGCCGCTAAATAATAGGAGATTGAGTTATGGCATTGAGTAGAATTGAAAGAAGAAAAAGGATTCACTACCGTATACGCAAACACGTTAGCGGGACAGCGGAAAGACCCAGGATGGTCGTATTCAGAAGCAACAAGCAGATATACGTCCAGGTAATTGACGACCTGCAGGGCAAGACCCTCGCAGCCGCTTCGTCAAACGACAAGGAACTTGCCGCACAGTGCAAGGGCAAGAGCGGAATCGAGGCTTCGGCAATTGTCGGAAAGGCAATCGCTGAGCGCGCTCAGGCCAAGGGAATCAACGCAGTTTCATTCGACCGCGGAGGTTACCTTTTCCACGGAAGAGTTAAAAGTTTGGCAGATGCTGCCCGTGAAGGCGGCCTCGAATTCTAATAAGAGAGACTATGGCAAATACAAATGTTAAAAGAGTAAAGACCTCTGATCTTGAATTGAAAGACAGACTGGTTGCCATCCAGAGAGTAACCAAGGTTACCAAAGGAGGCCGTCACTTCCGCTTCGCAGCTATCGTAGTGGTAGG
>JAGCVB010000037.1 GCA_017962585.1 Bacteroidales bacterium | reverse complement strand
GGGTGCGAACCAGAAATGTTGCACCTCTACTGATAAAGTTACGCTATTTACCTACGAATAGAGGAGGAATGACTAAAAAAGCCGTAAGAATAATCCTACGGCTTTTTCGTTCACAACATACGAGTACAGGGATGTCAGCCTCGCGTGCGCCAGTCTATTTCTTCCAGAGTTTAGGGAGGAATCCGTAATAGAGGAGATGTCTCCAGGTGGACCAGTCGTGACCGGTTTCACCTATGCAGAAATACTCATATTTGATTCCGTGCTTGTCGAGAGCATCTGTGAAGCCCTTGACGCGTACATTGAACATTCCCTTCTCTTCTGCGCCGCCCTGTCCTACGAAAAGATAATCAACCTTGTCATTGGCTTTGGGGTCATTGAGGAATTCACCGAGGGTCTGCTCAGGAGTGTTGTCACCAGCGCTGAGTACACCGAAGTTTGCGAACAGGTCAAGATTCTTCAGGCCTACGAAAATTGTGTGACGGCCACCCATCGAGAGACCGGAAATTGCACGGCCGTGAGGATTTGCGATGGTCTTGTAGTGACTGTCCACGAACGGAATGACGGCCTCACGATATTCACGAGCCATAATATCGAAGGTGAGATCTGCGTGCTGAGGATGGTTACGGTGAATGACCTGATTGTTTACGAGAGCAATCAACATCGGTTCAGCTTTTCCTTCTGCCAGAAGATTGTCCATAATGAAGTTCACGCGTCCGTCATACATCCAGTTTGAAGGGAGCTCGCCGCTTCCGCCCATAAGATAGAGGACAGGGTATGCCTTCTGAGGGTCATACTGAGGAGGGGTATATACATATATCTCACGCTCTCCCTTGGTGACAGGGCTGTAGTATATGTGACGGGTGACGGCTCCGTGAGGCACATCCTTGGCGTCCCACCAGGAAGGTCCGTCTCCGTGGACGATGAGCTCGCTGTAAGGAGGCATTGCCGTAAAGGAAGCATACGTATTGTTAGGATCAGCCATACTGACTCCGTCAACTACAAGATTGTACTGGTACATATCTACCGGGAGAGGGCCGATTGTAAGAGTCCAGATGCCGTCTTCTCCTTTGGTGAAAGGTACGTTTCCGCGGGCTCCCATAACTGTTGTCATTGCGCCTGAGAGGGCTACTGACTCGGCTTTCGGGGCCCTGAGACGGAAAGTGACGGTATGGTCGTCATTCACCTGTGGCGAATTCAGATTCGCGCTAAATGGGATTAACCCCTCGGTGTCTTTCTGAGGATTGTAACTGAGGTTTACGTTTGACTGCTGGGCGAAAGCCGTTATGGCAGCAAGTAGCGAAATCGCCACGGTAATTACTTTCTTGTTCATGATGATGGTTATTATTTTCTGCAATATACGAATAATTCAGGTTATTTCTTGCGAAGCATAAACTTGCGTCCGAGTTTGACGAAGGACTTCATAGGCCAGGGGAGCAGGGCACGCTCCGCCTCCTGGATTTTCTGACGGATGGGGATGCCCTGAGGGCAGTGCTGCTCGCACTTGCCGCACTGGATGCACTGCGAGGCGAATGAGGGCTCTGCCGCCAGCGCCACCGTTTGCACATATTGCGAGCGTCCTGACATCTTGGACTCCGTGTACATTGAATTGTAGCTGGCGAATATGCCCGGAATGTCCACTCCCTTGGGGCAGGGCATGCAGTAACGGCAGCCCGTGCATCCGACTTTCTCCTTGGCCCTGATGATGTTCTTGATACGCTGGAGGAACTCGCGGTCTTCCCGGGTGAATGCGCCCACGACGGCCTCCGATGCTGTCCTGACGTTTTCTTTGACCATCTCCAGGGAATTCATTCCGGAGAGGACGACAGTCACCTCAGGCTGGTCCCAGAGCCAGCGCAGGCCCCAGTCGGCAGGGCTCCAGCCGCGCTGATGGCCGGCTATGAGCCGCTTGGCAGCTTCCGGCAGCTTGTTTACGAGCTTGCCGCCGCGCAGAGGCTCCATAATGACCACCGGGATGCCACGCGCCGCGGCGGCCTTTAGCCCGGCCACGCCTGCCTGGGTCGTCTCGTCCAGATAGTTGTACTGGATCTGGCAGAAATCCCAGTCGTAGTCTCCCAGGATTTTCAGGAAGTTTTCGGTGTTTCCGTGGTAGGAGAACCCTATGTTCCTGATTGCGCCGGCGGCCTTCTTGGCCGCGATCCACTCTTCGACTCCAACAGCCTTGAGACGCTCCCACTGGGCGATGTCGGTCAGGTGGTGCATCAGGTAATAATCCACATAGCCGGTCTGCAGACGGGACAGCTCCTCTTCGAAGAACTTGTCCAGCGAGGCTAGGTTCCGCACAAGGTACTGCGGCAGCTTGGTGGCGACGCGTACCTTGTCGCGTATTCCGTTGCGCGCGAGAATCTGGCCCAGCGCCGCCTCGCTGCCGGGGTATATATATGCCGTGTCAAAGTAATTGACTCCGGCTTCATACGCAGCCAGAAGCTCCTGCTCGGTCTTGTCCAGATCTATTGCGCCGCCTTTTCGGCTGAAGCGCATACATCCGTAACCGAGGATAGAGAGCTCCTCTCCATATTTGTCTTTCCTGTACTGCATAGTCTTGTTTAAGGAACAGAGAACAATAATGTAATCATACAAATATAACATTTTTGTATCTTTGTCCTATTGGATATTCCTCGGTTAAAACTATGAAAATGAGAAACATTGCGGCGCTGGCAATATTGTCTGCCTGTGTGCCGACATTCACCGGTCCGGAGAAGCGCGCCATTACCCTCAGGCCGGATAAACTGGGAATAGAAGTAAGTCCGACCCTTTCAGGAATCTTCTTCGAGGACCTGAACCAGTCACTGGACGGAGGTATCTGCGCCCAGCTCATCCAGAACTATTCTTTCCAGGCATACGATGTCCCTGACAGCAGAGCTTACGAATTCTCCTATTCAGACACTACATTCTTTTCCTGGACTGTAATCCGCAAGGATGGAGCCGTTGGCACTGCCCGCATAGTAGAGGACAAGCCGCTTGTCCTAGACAGGAAACGTTATTATGACTGGGACCCGGGAGATGAACACGATGATGAACTGCTATACAGACAGTTCTCCGTAAGGTTCGATATTGAAAAACCCGGAGAAGGGTTCGGCATCGCTGCAAACGGATATGGAATAAACAAGACCGGCGAGGAGCCTGATGCATACTATGCAGTTGACACCCAAGTGCCTTCTATCCCCGCTGTGAAAGATGTCAGCTACGATCTTTCCCTATATCTGCAAGGAGGCAGATATAAAGGCAATATTTCTGTATACCTTGAAGATGCCCAGGGAGAGCGCAACTCCAACGTGCTGACCATCAAAGGGCTTACCGGAAACTGGACCAGATTCGCGGGCCTGCTCGAGGCAGAGCGCAGCGTAGACAGCCGTCTGGCAATTGTCGCTGATGCTCCCGGTACATTCTGGCTGGACTTCGTCACTCTTCTACCGGAGGCATCACAGCTATGGATGGATGGCAAGTATGGTCCTTTTCGCAAAGACTTGATACAGGCTGTCGCCGACCTTAATCCAAAGTTCATGCGTTTCCCCGGGGGATGTACTGCTGAAGGCGATGCATACAGCAGCCAAGTTTTCTGGAAAAATACCGTTGGACCTCGCGAGGAGCGGATTCAGTCCCGCAACCATTGGGGATATCTGGCTTCGCAGTATGTGGGATTCTATGAGTATATGCTTCTGGCCGAGTCCCTGGGTGCTGAAGCCCTCCCTGTCTTTAACGTTGGCATAACCCGCCAGTGGGGACGTCCTAATTATATCGCTCCGCTTGACACCCAGGAAGACCGTGACCGTTTTTACAGTGTTTATGTCAAGGATCCTGTCGACTTCATCGAATTCTGCAACGGAGGCGCCGATACGGAATGGGGATCCCTGCGTGCAAATATGGGACATCCACAACCGTTCAATCTCAAATATGTAGGTATCGGAAACGAGAACGGCGGAGAACAGTTCTGGGAACGGTTTGATTTAATATACAAGGCAATCAAGGAAGAGCATCCTGAAATCACTGTGATTTCTACAGCCGGCCCCGGGGAAGCGGGAAGGCTTTTCGATGCAAATATGGCCGAGATAGATGCCAAATATGCAGATACCATAGTGGATGAGCATTACTACAAGGAGGACGAATGGTTTTATGCCAATACCGACAGGTACGATCCTGGTAAGGTCCGTGGCTCAGAAGGGCATACCTACGACAGGAAGAAGCCTACCCGGGTATTCATAGGCGAGTTCGCCAACGCCAATGACGCCAATGCTTTCTCCTCAGCCCTGGCGGAGGCGGCTTACTGGACCGGACTGGAGCGCAATTCTGATATGGTTGTCATGGCGGCCTATGCTCCTCTCTTTTGCAAGAAAGGTTTCACCAAGTGGAATTCCAACTTGATTTGGTTTGACAACCGCGGGATGTGGAGGTCCTGCAACTACTATTATCAGTATTTGTTCCGGGATGGAGGAAACCGGACGTTCGATATGTCAGCCGTAATGGACGGGGACAAGGCAGACACCTCCGTATATACTTCTCCAACGATAGATACCGGGACAGGGATAATATTCGTGAAGATTGTCAATTCCGAGTGCGTCGACAAGACCTTCACGGTCAATACTGGTTCCAATACAAAGTACTCAGCCACGCTTAAGTTCATCTCAGCGCAGGATCCTTCAGTGAGAAACCAGGGGGACGGGGACTATTTTTCAGGAAACCCGGAATATGCAACTGTAGAATACACAGAAACAGTTGTACCCAAGACCAATGACCTTGGTAACGTCCGGAAGTCATTCCAGGTTATGATTCCCGGGAACTCGATCTGCGTACTGAAACTTGTTCCGGCGGAATGAACCGCCTGAATCCTGTTAAAAGAGGGTTTTATGAATCACGGTCGGGTCCATATCCTTTAGAGACTTGACTCCCGTCGCGGCCATAACTCCGGCCAGTTCTGCGGTCATTGCCTTCATCCTGTTTGCCACCGGCTCCACTCCTTCTTTGAGGAGAGGCATCAGATGGCGTCCTACAGAAACAGCGTCTGCGCCCAATGCAAGGCATTTGTAGGCGTCCATTCCGCTTACGATGCCGCAGTCGATGAAAATCTTCATTTTCCCTTTCACCACGTCTGCTATCTGCTCGAGGGCCATCAGCGGGGGGATGGAATACCTCACGCGGCCGCCGTGATGAGACAGGACGATACCGGCGACGCCGGCTTCCATACATCTGCGGGCGTCGTGCACGCTGAGAACTCCCTTGACGACGAAAGGCAGCTTGGTGGCTTTGACGAAGGACTTCATCTCGGCCGTGGACTTGGGCTTCATGGGAAGGCCGTACACTCTGTCGTAGCCGCCCCTCCCGTTGAAAGGATGGTCGATGTCCATACCTACTGCAAAGCATCCTACACTTTCTGCGTGGCGGATTCTGCGGAACACTTCGTCATTGCTCTCGTGAGGCTTGATGACCTTTATTGTCTTGGCTCCGGTGGCCACGATTTCCTCCAGTTCCTGGTCTTCTCCCATTCCCATCCAGTGTACGGCGTTGCAGGCAGCAGCCGCCTGGGCGTAGACGACCATTCCTTTTACCTCCTGGTTGTTCTGGTGGGAGAGGGCAGCTGTCATAATGGGCGTGTCGAAGGTCTCCCCGAAAAGGTTCATCTTGGTGGAGGGAAGGTCGGCGTCCATATACCTGGTTTCCACCATCAGGGTGTCAAAGTAATACCTGGTGAAAGAGTCGGCGCTGCCGGCCTCCCAGGGATTGGATATGGAGGCCTCTGCAGGCCTGGGGCGGCCCTGAGGAGGTGCATTGCCCGGAGCCGGAGCGGCGGCCGGCGCCTCTGTAGAGGTGTTGGAGCAGCCGGTCAGGAACATAGGCAGCGACATTGCCGCCAGGGTGGCTGAGGAAGCTTTTACGAAAGTCCTTCGCGAGAATTTATTGTTTTTCATCTTAGTGTTATTATTGATTTCTTATATGAGGGCCTGTATAGCCTTTTCCATTTCTTCCGGAGTGACGGTGGGTTCGAAGCGAGCCACTACATTGCCTTTGCGGTCAACCAGGAACTTGGTGAAGTTCCATTTGATATTGGGATTGGAGGCATAGTCTGCATCCTGAGCCGATAGCATACGGTCCATCATCTTGGCCGTGTCGCCGTCCCCGAATCCCTCGAAGGGCTTCTCCGAATACAGCCACTTGAAGATGGGCGAAGCGTTCTCACCGTTCACCTCTGACTTTTCCATAAGCGGGAAGGTCACGCCGTAGTTGAGACGGCAGAACTCTTCAATTTC
>JAGCVB010000036.1 GCA_017962585.1 Bacteroidales bacterium | reverse complement strand
TGACGCCGCTGCTGGTGCTTCTGCTGGCTGGCGAGCGCGTGGACGTGGACGCCCTGGGGATGTTCCGCCAGATCCTCATAGTGACCATTATCCCTATCGCTGTCGGATTCCTGCTCAATCTATGGCTGGGCCACAAAGATGTTTTCCGCAAAGTTCAGGGATGGATGCCGGGGCTGTCGGTTATCTGTCTCGCTTGCATCGTGGGCGGAGTCGTATCTACCGTGCACGACCCGCTGGTTGAGAACGGTATCGTGCTTTTCCTGCTGACCTTCTTTATGGTATTCCTCCATAACAGCATCGGATATGTGCTGGGCTACACCGTGGGGCGGATGTTCAAATTCAGCACCGCCAAGAAGCGTACTCTCTCTATCGAGGTTGGTATGCAGAATGCCGGTCTGGGAACCAATCTGGCGATGACCTTCTTCGTGGCCACCAATCCGATGGCCGTCGTTCCCTGCGCCATCTCCTGTGCCTGGCACAGCATAAGCGGAACGATCCTGGCCAATATCTTCGCCCGTCATAAATAATTTCTTTAATTATTGCTCCTTTTATCTTTAATAATTATATTTGGAATCGCGAAACACCAAATTAATAACTAATATTAATCACGATGAAAAAAGTATTTGCATTTCTCTTCTGCTTTGCAGCCCTGACAGTGTCTGCACAGGAGATCAAGGAGGATTTCGTGCCTTCTTCCAAGAACCAGCCCGGACAGGAGTATCCTCAGGTTAACTCCCAGGGTTATGCCCGTTTCCGTATCAATGCTCCGGGAGCAGCTGAGGTTAGAGTAAGCCTCGGTCTCGGCGGCGAGGGTGGAACCGTCCTCAAGAACGTCGGCGGCGGTATGTGGGAAGGAACCACCTCAGGCCCTATGGACGAGGGATTCCACTACTATCACATCTTCATTGACGGAGCAATGTTCAACGATCCCGGAACTGAGAACTTCTACGGATCAACCCGTCAGGAAAGCGGTATCGAGATTCCTGCACACGACCAGGATTTCTATGCCGAGCGTGACGTACCTCACGGAAACGTTCAGGAAGTTCGTTTCTGGTCAAAGAGCACAAACAAGCTCCGCAGGGCATTCGTTTACACTCCTCCTACCTACGGAAAGGACACCAAGAAGAAATACCCTGTCCTCTATCTCCAGCACGGTTGGGGTGAGAATGAGTATGCCTGGTCCGTTCAGGGACACGCAAACCTCATTATGGACAACCTTATCGCTGACGGAAAGATTGAGCCGTTCATCATCGTTATGACCTACGGTATGACCAATGAGGGCTTCCGTCCGGGCGGCGGCGCACCTGCTGGTGGCGCACGTCCTGCCGGTGGCGCAGCTCCTGGCGGCGCACGTCCTGCCGGCGGTCCCGGTGCAGCTCCTGCTCCCGGCCGTCCCGCTCCTGGTGGAGCACCCGCTGGAGGCGCACGTCCTGCAGGCGGAGCACAGGCTCGTCCTGCCGGTGGAATGGGTATGATGCTGAACAACGGCTTCGAGACCGTTCTCTGCGATGAGCTCGTTCCTTACATCGACGCTAACTTCCGCACTATCGCCAAGAAGGAAAGCCGCGCTATGGCAGGCCTTTCAATGGGTGGTATGGAGACTCACTCAATCACTCTCGCCCGTCCTGAACTGTTCGGTTCTTACGGCCTTATGAGTGGCGGTACCTACAGCGTAGAAGAACTCGCAGGCCGCGAGAAACCCAAGCTCATATTCATGAGCTGCGGTTCAAAGGAGAATCCTGACGGTGTAAACAAGGCTGGTGTAGACCTCAAGGCTGCCGGATACAACGCTGTATCCTATGTTTCTGAGGGCACTGCTCACGAGTTCCTTACCTGGCGCCGCAGCCTCTATCAGATGGCT
Organism: Bacteroidales bacterium; assembly: GCA_017962585.1. Classification (GTDB taxonomy): domain Bacteria; phylum Bacteroidota; class Bacteroidia; order Bacteroidales; family UBA932; genus Cryptobacteroides. Next base: position 2,211 of record JAGCVB010000036.1, on the reverse strand, counting down.
CAGCTCCTCTTCAAGAAGTAATACATAGTATAACTCCAGATACAGTACTGGGGAGAAAAGTGCTTTGGGCGTCAAGCCTGCTTTGTGGCACTCTTCTCCCCAGTATTGTGTTTGGATATATCAGATAAGGCTGTTGGCTTGGAGGAAGGAGTTGATGGCGACGGCGGTGAAGGCGAGGCAGATGAGGCTGGCCACTATTACGCCTATGACCTTGAGCCGCTTCATCCATATGTCATTGTTCCAACCCACGGTCTGGAACATACTCCAGAAACCGTGTACCAGGTGGAACCACAGGGCGGCGAACCAGATGAGATAGATCAGGAGCGACCACCACTTGCCGAATACCACGTTCAGGAGCAGGTAGGGGTTGTTTTCAAAGTTTCCGATGCCGAACATCTCCGGCAACTGCATCTTGGCCCAGAAGCCGGAAAGATGGAAGAACAGGATTCCCAGGATGACCAGACCCAGCACCAGCATATTGCGGGATCCCCAGGAGTCAGTCGCGGACTTGCTCTGTACGGCGTACTTGACGGCCCCGCGCGCCTTGATGTTGCGGTAGGTGAGCCAGCATCCGTAGATGACGTGTACCAGAAGGCCCAGGGCGAGGATGGGGACCATTATGTCTATGAAGGGAAGGGACATAAAGTCGCACCCCAGCTTGAACAGGCCGTCCCCTTTGGAGAAGAGTTCAGCGTCATTCGCGACCGCCCCGTATTTGCCGGTGAAGGAATCAATGACCGAGAAGAAATTGATGGTGGCGTGGAGCAGCAGGAACAGCGTCAGGAACGCTCCGCTGACAGCCTGTATGAATTTTTTGCCGATTGAAGACTTTGAAAGTGACATAGTGCAAATATATAATTTTCTTCGTACATTTGTTCTCCATTGTAAAACGGCGTTTTATGTACAGAAGAGTATTGCTGAAACTTAGCGGAGAGAGCCTTGGAGGCCCTTCCGGCAAGGGTATTGATGAAGAAAGCCTGGCCGCATACGCAAGCGAGGTGGTCTCAGCAGCCAAAAGCGGATGCCAAGTTGGCATAGTTATTGGCGGGGGCAACATCTTCCGGGGCCTGAAAGGCGCTCAGATGGGTCTGGACAGGGTGAACGGAGACAAGATGGGAATGCTTGCCACGGTCATCAATTCAATGGCCCTGGCCATAGCCATCAGGAGCCTTGGAGTAAAGGCAGAAGTGTTCACCGCAACCCCTATGGAGCCTATGGCACGATATTACGTACGTGAGAAAGCCGTCGAGTTTATGGAGGCAGGCGGAGTGGCCCTGATAGCGGGCGGAACCGGAAACCCGTTCTTCACCACGGACTCGGGCGCAGCCCTCAGGGCGCTTGAAATAGGCGCCGACGCAGTGCTCAAGGGCACCAGGGTGGACGGAGTCTACACTGCAGATCCCGAAAAGGACCCCTCGGCAGTGAAATACAAAGACCTGACTTTCGACAAGGCCCTGGCCGACGAACTCAGGGTGATGGACCAGACGGCGTTCGCGCTTTGCAAGGACGGCAATATGCCAATCATAGTATTCGATGTAACCAAGCCGGGCAACCTGCAGCGGATACTTAAAGGAGAGGAGCTCGGCACAATTGTACACGTATAAACTTAAAAATCAGAAGATATGCTTTCAGAAAGAGCAAAAGAAATTGTTGAGGCAGCAGACAAGAAAATGAAAGCTGCGGTGTCTTTCCTGGAGGAAGACCTCAAGACTTACCGTGTAGGCAAGGCTAATCCTTCAATTTTCAACGCGGTAACCGTAAACTATTACGGAACGCCCACACCTCTTCTGCAGGTGTCTTCCGTAACAACCCCTGATGCAACTACCCTGGCCATCCAGCCTTGGGAAAGGAGCCTCATCCCCGCCATCGAGAAGGCCATTATGGACGCAAACCTGGGATTCACTCCCCAGAACAACGGAGAAATCATCCGCTGCAAGATTCCACCTCTGACAGAGGAAAGGCGCAAGGACCTCATCAAGAAGGCCGGAGCCGCCGGAGAGAACTGCAAGGTGAGCATCCGCAACGCCAGAAGGGAGGCCATCGAAACCCTCAAGAAGGCACAGAAGAACGAAGGCCTTTCAGAGGACACCGAAAAGGAGGCCGAGGGTGAAGTTCAGAAAATCACCGACAAGAACGTCAAGGCTGTGGACGAGGTTGTATCAGCCAAGGAAAAAGAAATAATGACTGTCTAGCCGACAGCCATTATTTTTT
>JAGCVB010000035.1 GCA_017962585.1 Bacteroidales bacterium | reverse complement strand
TCGTAAAGTCCCAGGAGTTTCTGGTCAGAAGCGTCAGGGTTAATCACGGAAAAAACGTGGCAGTCCTCTATGAAGGCGCCCATTACATACTCGATGTCTTTCTTGATGTCTCTAAGATTCATAGCGTTCTGTATTAAATCGCTGCAAAGATAGCAATTATTTTATTTCCCCAATCATTGTCTGACAACTCTGTTTATGCCACGTGTCTAATTGACCTAAAACTTATATTTAATAACAAATTATTATTATTTGACGGATTTTTATTACTATCTTTATGGTTAAGAGGATTACTTTGTAAACAATAGTTATACTTTAACCATTTTTTTAACCTATCAAACCTATGTTAAAACACTTTTTCAAGGTTGCTGCATCCATTATGGTGGTTGCAGCAATTGCGCTGTGTTCAGGCAATGCTTTTGCACAGATCCGCCCTCTGAGCGGAAAGGTCGTTGACGGCACCGGTGCTCCCGTTATCGGAGCGGCGGTAATGGTTGCTGGTCAAACCAACAACGGTACCGTCACGGACGTTGATGGACAGTTCTTCTTGAGGGTACCCGCAAATGCAAAGCTTATCGTAAGCTGCCTCGGTTATGCCGAGAAGCAGGTAGAGGTTGGCAATCAGCCTGCCATCACTATCACTCTAGAAGAGGACGTAACGTTCCTTGAGGAGACCGTGGTCATCGGTTACGGTGTCCAGAAGAAATCAGACCTCACCGGCGCTGTCGCCTCTGTGCGTGAGGATGACCTCAAGAACCGTTCAACTGCAGATGCTGCAGCCGCCCTTCAGGGAAAGGTAGCCGGTGTTCAGATTATCTCAAACTCCGGAGCTCCTGGAAGCGCCTCTCAAATCAATGTCCGTGGTGTATCATCCAACAGTGGCAACATCGGACCGCTCCTCATTGTAGACGGACTCAAGGTCAAGAGCATCCAGTATCTGGATCCATCATTGATAGAGTCGATGGAGGTTCTCAAGGATGCGGCTTCCGCAGCAATCTATGGTGCAGAAGCAGGTAACGGTGTGGTTCTCATCACCACAAAGCAAGGCGGAAAAGGACAGGCGTCTATTTCTTATTCCGGCAAATTTATCAATCAGTCGCTTGCGCATAAGCCTGAGATGTTGAACGCTCAGCAGTTTATAGACTTCAAAGAGTTGCAGGGCTATGCAATTCAGGATATGCTTAAGAATGCAAATTACAACGGTACCGATACAGATTGGTTCAGTGAATACTTCAACCCTTCCTGGAGTACCCAGCACACACTCACCTTCCAGGGGGGTAACAATATGGGCCATTATTTCGCCGCGCTCAATTATGTCAACGAGGATGGTATCATCAAAGGTGACAAGGATCTTTACAAGAGACTTTCCGCGCAGTTGAATGCCGATTACAATCTCACCGATTGGCTTGAGGTAGGAAACAACATATCATTGGAGCAGTACTCGACCAAATCTGTCTCCCAGCAGGGTTATGGCTCTGCCTTTGAGTCTCTTATGACAATTGACCCTTGCACTGCCGTATATTGGACCGATCCAAGTCAGTTCAACCAGGATTACAGAAATAAATACAATGCGGTTCTGGCCGGCACTTCAGAGTACCCGTACAGTTTCCTTGGTGACGAGAATGGCTGGTTTGCCACTTCTTCGATAGACGAAACCAGAGGAGGCAGCCCATTCGTACAGAGGGATGCCACCGATGGCTCAAGTGAAGGCATAAATGTCAATGGAACACTGTTTGCGAATCTCAAGCCCATCGACGGTCTGGTTATCACCAGCCGCTTCGGTTTCCGCATCACCCAGAGCAACGTTCACAGTTATCAGGCTCCGTATTTCTCTAATGGTAAAGCGGATGTCAAGACATACACCCTCGATGCCCGTGCCAACACAGGGCTCTACTATCAGTGGGAGAATTTTGCCAACTACAACAAGACCTTTGCAAAAAGGCACAGTCTTAACGTGATGGCCGGTATGTCCTTCATCAAGAACAAATCGGATAACGTAAGAGGTCAGGCTACCGGTTCAGACATCCTTAAGGGATACGAACCTAACTTCCGTTATCTGGACTATGTGAAGGATGATGCAACCAAGAAATTCTACAACTCTCCGTCAGAATCTGCAAGCCTTTCATATTTCGGCCGTCTGGGATATAGCTATGACAACCGTTACAGCATCCAGGCTAACTTCCGCGCAGATGCCTTTGACTCTTCCAAGCTCTCTGCAAAGAACCGCTGGGGCTACTTCCCTTCAGTATCTGCAGGTTGGACAATCAGCAACGAGCCTTGGTTCAAGGATGCAATCCCCACCAGCACCCTTTCATTCTTGAAAGTGCGTGCATCTTGGGGTATCAATGGTAATGTCAACGTGCTTAGCGGATATCCGTACTCGACATCCATCTCTCTCAACAGCCAGTGGTACCAATATCACGTAGATGAGGTTGGAAACTCTTATGGATCAGCCCCGGACGGACTTGCAAACCCCAACCTGACCTGGGAAACTTCCAATCAGGTTGACGCAGGTTTGGATGCACGCTTCTTCAATAACAGGCTCTCTTTCACCTTCGACTGGTTCCGCAAAGAAACCAGGGATCTGCTTGTGAACTATTCTCCTACCCCGGAATACGGTGTGTCAACCGTTACCAGCAATGCCGGAAATGTGCTCAATACCGGTCTTGAGTTCGAAATCGGCTGGAAGGATACTGTAGGTGAATTCGGTTACAGCATCAATGCAAACTTCTCTTATTTGAAGAACAGGGTTACCTACCTTCTCCCGTCTCTTCCCAGAATCACTCAGAGCCCGGCTTCCGGCAGCAACTACCCTATCAATACGGTATTTGAAGTTGGAGAGCCAATCTGGTATATCCGCGGTTATATTTATGACGGCATAAAAGAGGACGGAACTCCCAGATTCGTGGATGTCCATCCTGATGGCCAGATCAGCGATGCTGATATGACAAATATTGGTAAAGGCCTTCCTGACTATACATACGGTATTACCCTCAGTCTTGATTGGAAAGGCTTGGACTTCATACTCTTCGGTTCAGGACAGGGCGGCTGCGAGATACTTAATACTCTCTACCGTCCCGGTTATCACAATGCTCTCAACTACTTCTATCTGAATTCAAGGACTGCGTCAAACCCGAAAGCCAAGTTCCCCGAACCCTCAAAAGTGTCAGGAGATATGAATTTCTGGGGTTCAACCGCTTCCATATTCGACGGCTCTTTCTTCAAGATCAAGCAGGTTCAGCTCGGTTACACAGTTCCTCAGAAGTGGACAAAGAAGATTCTCATCAAACAACTTCGTACGTTCGTTTCTCTTGATGATTTCTTTACTTTCACAAGCTATCCGGGCATGGATCCCGAGACTGCAACTTCAGGCTCGGCGTCCGGCCGCGGTGTGGATATCGGTGCATATCCAAGCATGCGTAAAGTTATGTTCGGCGTAAATGTTTCTTTCTAAATCACAGGAGGTAATAATTATGAAAAAATATATTGTAGCCTTTACGGCCATTTGCACATTGTTTTTCTCTGCCTGCACAAGTCAGTTGGATATCCCTCAGAAGGGAGTCGTCGCTTACGAAACCTACTACACGACCGATGAAGCTGCAGAAGCTGCGCTGGTAAATGTATATGCCAAAATGGTTCAGAATGTTTATGGTTCCGTAGGAAACTGGAATCCATATTTCTTTATGCTGAACTACTCTGCGGATGATGTATTTGCTGCAGGAAAGAACAAAGACGACCATCTTGACGTACGTCTTTTCAACGAGTATCGCTATGACGCTTCTTATGATATCATCAAGAGGGTGTACACAAGTCTTTATCAAACAATCTACGCCTGCAACCTTCTTATCGACAACTTCACCAAGGAAGGGGCCCATTCAAGCAGTGTGGTAGACCGCTGTATTGCAGAGGCGAGGGTTGTCCGTGCCTGGTGCCATATGACAGCAGCCCTCACCTGGCAGCGTCCTCCGCTTGTAGATCATTGTCTCACCGATGAAGATCCTACGAATGTAGAATCTCAGAAGTTCCTTCTTGACTGGTGTATCAAGGAATGCGAAACAGCCCTTCCTAACCTGAGAGAAAGAAGCAGCACGTCAGACAAGGACGCTACCACTTATGTGACAAAGGGTTTTGCCCAGTTTGTAGCAGGAAAGTCTGCAGTATTTGCTAACGAAATGGATGTAGCCCGCAAGCATCTGGGCGATCTCATCAACTCAGGCAAATATGCGCTTGTCCCCGGAGATCGCTGGTGGGAGAATTTCCATACCCCGGGAGACGGCAACGAGGAAAAGATCTTCGAGCCTAACTGGGTCTATGACGCTAACAACTCATCAGGGGATAACAACTCACGTGCAAAGTGGAATCAGAACAACACTCTCAACTGGCGTGGCAAGAATATGAATTCCTGGCCGGTATGCCAGGCAACCACAGGTTGGAACGGCGGAGCCATCAACGGCTATTTCGCTCAGAAGTTCCTGGAGCACGACGGTAACGGTCCTCGCCGTATGGGCACCTTCTTCACACCTGACGAATGGCTTTACGGCATTGACAGTGACGGCAATGAGATTTTTGATAAATTCCCTTGGATGCGTTGGGACTCCGACTATGTGGGCAACAACCACACTTCCGGTGAGCTGAAGCCGGCTTCTGAATGGACTCTTGCAGACAAGAAGAAAGATAAAACCAGGGGCATGAATGCCAACGGCTTCTTCGGCCGCACCTACTATATGAACTGGAAGTTCATGTCTCTCAACGGAATCGATGTTGTACCGGAGGTTTCCAGCGGTGCGTCTAACCAGTCAAATTCCAAGTGCGCGCGCTATGCCGAAGCTCTTCTTCTTTATGCTGAGGCTTGCATTGGAAGCAGCGACGCCGCAAAGGGTAAAGAAGCGCTCAACCAGATTCAGCGTCGTGCAGAAGTGCCTGAGACCGAACTTACTCTGGCCAATGTCCAGGAAGAGAAGCAGTACGAACTCTGGTTCGAGAGCTGCAGATTCCACGATATTGTCCGTTGGGGCATAGCTGACCAGGTATGCGGTAAGGATCTGGACAGGTATCCTGAAGCATTCGATGCAATGTCAAAGGACGGTGAACCTGAGCACAGGTGGTACTATGTGGAAAGGAAACCTTATGAAGGTATCCCTCACCAGTTCATCAAAGGCAAGCACGAGTATTTCCCGTTCCCTGCCGATGTTTGCGCAATCAATCCTGAGCTCCATCAGCTCAACGGTTGGGCTGTCGGAGAATAGCAGAACTTAACTGATAATAAATTGACCGGGCCGCACAATTGCGCGGCCCGGTCTTTATTATGAAAGAATGTACTATCGCTGTCTCTTGTAGGGTTCGAGCATTTTAGCGTATTTGTCGATTAGAGAGGACAGTTCCTTGAGGTCACGGGATTCGCGTACCTGGCCTACTTCATAGAGCGGTGCAATGTGCATAGGTGCCAGCTGGGCGGATTCCAGCAGGTTTGCGGCAACTTCAGCAATGTCAGCGCCACTGTCAAAGTCCTTTGAACCGGCTTTCTTCCAGTCTGCCATCCTTCCGAGGACGGTGGTGACACGGTTTTCAGCATCCGGTTCCTCAAGACGGATGTTCTTGCGGTTGCGGAAATGTCCCATAATGGCGGTGTAGATGGAAGGGTCGCGGACTGTGCCGTCCTCATAGAATACGCCGTGGACGTTGCCCCAGCCCTGTCTTACAATCATAAGCTCCCAGATTACCCAGCCCATTCCGGCTTTCTGGTGCTCTTCGAGAGTCACGTCGTAAGGGTTGGCCCTGGCAATACAGCCAAGTTCTCCGTTGAATACCGGTTTGCCGACTTTCTGGGCGAACTCGCGGGCAGCCTTGATCTGCTCTTTGATACCTTCACGGGTCTCGGAATAATCGTGGAACTGGAGGATGTCAACGTAGTCTGCCAGTTCTATCATTCCGGGAACCAGCATTGCACCGATGGTGACAGGTGTGTTGGGATCCAGCCTGTGGAACAGTTCAGAGAGGAAGCGGCAGTTGGAGAAGTTCATAGCCCTGCGCTCGGGGTTGTTGCTGTCCGGCTCGTTGTGGATGTCCCACATTGCCAGGCCGGGCTCGTCCTTGAGCGTATTCACAAGGAATTCAGCCCATTCTACGGCAAGGTCCCTTTGAGTGGTGTCCCTTACCCAGGCGCCGTTTCCCACTACGGGAACAACTCCGATACCCCTTTCGTTGCAGACACGGCAGAAGTGCTGCAGACGGCGGGCGAGTTCCTCTCCGCCAAGTTCCTGGTATGCCTGATAATTGACGAATACCCTGGCCAGGTTGAGGTTCAGTTCCTTGGCAAGGTCCATATCGAATACGGTGGTATTCTCGTCATATTTCACCCAGGAGTCAGTATGGTGCCTTGGGGCGGCAACGGAAGCAGGGGTGTAGTTGAAACCGCGGATTGCGTCGCAGTCTATGGCAAACTTGTCCACCTTCTGGGTAGTGGTGGAATTTGTACAGCCCGCCAGCAGGAGTGCGACGGCGGAAGCGATGATAAATGTGACTTTACGCATATTCTTGTTATTTGATGATTATTTTCCTTGCATTTTGCCGTTAGCCCACTCTATGAAGTACTTCATATTGGGGCCGTCGGTGTGACCGCCGTCGTGCTGGCGCCAGGCCAGTTCGCCGTCCAGCAGGCCGGTGAGAACCGGCGGCATAGGTTCTTTTTGGTAGTCGTTGGAGATGCCCAGGTCCCTGGCGCCGAGCAGCTTGAATACTTCTCCTGCGGCCACCGTAGCCTGCCAGCTGCCATACTGGTCCAGCCAAAGGGCGTCACCTTGCTCGGGAACGCCGTAGCTGATGAACACGAGGCGGGGAGCGCAGAGCGCGATGAGCTCGTGGGAATCTACGGGCAGCATATCTGCAGTCCAGGGCCCTGTCTTAGACTCGATGGCGCAGTATTTTATGTAGTTGCCGGCCATCCAGTGATACTCTCCGGAGTTGGCCAGATTCTCAAGGCCCTCGCCGAACAGACGGCGGTGCAGGGTGGCTCCGCCCTTGCCTGAAGATCCGATGAGACCCATATAGAAGCGCTCCTCGAAAGCCAGAGTCACAAGCGCTGCTTTTCCGTACCTAGAAACTCCCTCAATTCCAACGTGCTTTGCGTCTACGTCAGGGTCTGTCTCCAGGTAGTCCAGGCCGCGGGCAGCGCCCCAGGCCCAGGCGCGCAGGGAGCCCCAGTCGTCCGGCTTGCGCGGCTGGCCCTTGTTCACGAGGCCGATTATGCCGCGGGTAAGTCCAGCTCCGTTGTCAGCCTGGATGCTGCTGGGATCTATCATTGCATAGCCCCAGCCGGCGGCCAGAAGCTGCTGGTTGGACGGGGGATCCTGGCCGGGGGCCAGCTGAGTAGTGCGTCCGAACGCTGCGAAGGGGTTGGCCGGCTCGAAAGGTTGCCAGGCAGGATATTTCTTCATTAACTCGGCAGTCTCGGGATCAAGTTCCAGCAGACGCCTCAATGTCTTGTTGATAACGGCCATGTCGGCTGCTCCGGGCACTACCGGGTTGGGAAGGTTGGCGCCGCCGAACATCATCAGCAGCGGAACGGGTCCCTTGGCGTCGGCGGGAGTAACCACTACCATCTTGATATCTACGTTGATTGAGGGGCAGGCGGAATTGTCCACGTGGCCTTTGAGCAGTTTAGCTTTGGCCCTGATCCTGCCTACGGTCTCGATTTCTTCTGCCTCTACGGTCCAGGTGACACCTGGAACGTTGGCGGGAACGCGGCCGTACACCTCGCTCTCGAAACCTTCAACTATCTCAGGCCTGCGGACTTCCCACCACTGCTTTGCGGTGGTCACCTTCTTGCCTGCATTGGTCTTGAGAATTTCCGGAATGACGGGGAAGGGGTTTGCCTTGCTCTCGTCATAGTTTGCTGCGTGGGGGCTGCTTTCGTCAGCGTCGAATGCGTACCTTATGGACTTGATGCCCAACTGGTCCATCATGTTCTGGTGGTCTTCCTGGGCGGTGAAAGTTACCGGCTGCTGCGCAAAAGATGCCGCGCAGAGCATAGTGCCGGCGAGCAATAGAAATAATCTTTTCATATTGTGGTTAATAGGTTTATACAAATATAGCAAAAACTATAGAATGCGCCTGACGTGCAGGATGGGACGATGCTGGTAGTAGTCAGGGCTCTCAGGGTCCAGGGAACTGATGCGCACTACCTGCGAAGCGTGCAGGATGCGTCCGCTTCCGAGGTAGATGGCAACGTGCGACACTCTCTCCCGCGAGCCGCCCTCGGCAGGGGTGCCGAAGAAGATGAGGTCTCCTGCCACGGCATCGTCCAGGCTCACTTCGCGCCCTTCCTTAACCTGCTGGGAGGTGTCACGCGGCAGTTCTACGCCGTTCATATGGAATGCCATCCACGTGAGTCCGCTGCAGTCCACGCCCTTGGTGGAGTTGCCGCCCCACATATAGGGCGAGCCCAGGAACTGCTCTGCCGTGGCTATTATGTTCTGCGGAGTGGCGCTGAGGCCGGCCAGCCACGTGGCGTGATCCTGCAGCTGGCTGCGGAGCATCCATCCGCTGCGCCGGGACGGAAGCGCCACCTGCACCCACTTTCCCTTGCGCACGGGCTTTCCTTTGGAATCCACCACCTGGCGGACCAGTCCGCCCATAGTAATGTCGCTGACGAAGCGGCTCTTTGTCGAAGGCTCGGTGAAGATGTGCGTGATGACGGCCGTGCAGATGTATTTAGGGGCACTCAGCCAGGCGTCGTACTCATCCTGGGACATCACTGTCAGACTCAGTTCCTCTGTCCAGCCGTCGTATCTAGGCCCAAGTGCAGTAACGTTGCGCCAGTAGTTGTCCTGGTCGTTCACCAGCACCGTGGTGCCCATCAGGCACTGGCTCTCGACGGGGGATTCGTAGTCCGCGCTGCGGTGCAGGGTGGCCACCGAAAACTCAACTACGGCCCGGGTCTGGGCGCCTGCTACCATACACAGCGCCAGCAGGCATAGCGCAAAGGAAAAGAATCGTCTCATAGTATTCACAAATATAGCAACAAATACTAACTTTGGAATGTGGAAAAACGCTATAATTCCTACGTAGACCATTTCAGGGCCAAGTATGGCGACCGCCTGCAGAAACTGGTGCTGGACGCCGGCTTCACCTGTCCCAACCGGGACGGCACCGTGGGAACCGGCGGATGCACATACTGCGACAACGCTGCCTTCCACCCGGGCTACAGCACCCCCGACAAACCCATCTCCCTCCAGATTGAAGAGGGGATTGAATTCCACAAGGTCCGCTACCCCCGCACCAGCCGTTATCTGGCATATTTCCAGGCGTATTCCAATACCTACGCGCCGCTTGAGAGGCTGCGAGAACTGTATTCGCAGGCTCTGGCACATCCCGCCGTCGAAGGCATCGTCGTAGGTACTCGTCCTGACTGCGTGGACGAGGCCAAGCTGGATTACCTCGCCTCCCTCCAGGAGGCAGGGAACGTGGTTGTAGTAGAGTACGGCATAGAGTCCTGCTACGACGCAACCCTTCTCAGAATCAACCGCGGGCACGATTTCGACTGCGCCCGCAGGGCCGTCGGTATGACCGCGGAGCGCGGGCTGGAGGTGGGCGCGCACTTCATCCTGGGCCTTCCGGGCGAAAGCCCGCAAATGCTCCTGGACCAGTGCGCCGCCATCAACGCCCTTCCTCTCACCTCCGTGAAATTCCATCAACTGCAGCTGATAAAGGGCACTGCTATGGAAAAAGAATACGAAAAAAGCCCGCAGGATTTCTGGAGGCCCGGCCTGGACGAATATCTTGACCTGATCGTAGACATTTTGGAGCGGCTTCGGCCAGACCTTTGCATAGAAAGGATAGCCGGCGAAGTTCCGCCGCGATTTGTAAGGCAGACCCCCTGGGGCCTGGTCCGCAATTTCCAGATCCTGAGCATGATGGAGGCCCGGCTGGGGAGCAGGGACACCTTCCAGGGCCGTCTGTTTAAATAAAAATGTGTATATTTGTATTCTTATGACCAGGAAAGCGGGAATATTGTTGCTTCTGACGGCTTTGGCTATGTTGACTTCGTGCGAGTTCATCTCCGGCATCATCCACGATGACGAGGTGGTTGCAAGACTCGGGAACAGGAAGTTGTACAAGACAGAGCTGGACGCATTCATTCCCAACGGGGTGTCCGCCGAGGACAGCACCAGACTGGCATTGCAGTATATTAACACCTGGGCGACGGAACAGTTGTTCTCAGACATTGCGCAGCAGCAGCTCTCAAAGGAAGAACTGGACGTGAACGCGGAACTTGAAGACTACCGCCGTTCCCTGCTCAAGTACCGCTACGAGCAGCGCTATGTGAACGAGAGACTGGATACGGTGGTACTCAGTCAGGAGATTGACGACTACTACCACTCCCACGAAGACCTCTTCGTGCTGGACGTCCCCATAGTTAAGGCCCGTTTCCTTGACATAATGCAGGACTCTCCCAACCTGGAGCTCATAAAGGACAAGATGAGTTCTTCCAAGATAGAGGACCTGGAAATGGCGGACAGCCTGGCGTATTCGTCGGCCCTCCGCTACGAGGACAGCTCCGAGAAGTGGGTGGACATGGTTACCTTCGCCCGCAATTTCGGCACCGATTACGGAACGCTCCTTTCCAAGGCCGGGAAAGACGGTTTCATAGAGATTCCGGACGAGAGGGGAGACGTCAAGATAGCCTACATCTGCGAAATGCAGCGTGTAGGGGAGCTTGCAGAACTGGACTATTGTGAAGACAGGATAAAAGACATAATAATAAGCACCCGAAAGCAGACGCTCCTGAGCGACCTGGAGCGCGAACTGCTTTCCGACGCGCTAGACAAAGAAACGCTGATAATTTACTAGAAGTATGAACCATATTATCAAAGTTCTCGCGGTTTCCGCCCTTATGGCACTCAGTATGGCTGCCTCTGCCCAGAGATATCAGGGAGTCATAAACAAGACTGTGGCCGTAGTGGGCAACGAGGTGATAACCTTGTCGGACCTCGAGCAGGAAGTGAGAGTTGCAGGAATGCAGGGAGCGGCCTCCGACCGCACTATGCGCTGCAATCTCCTGGAGAGCATGATGACCAGTTATCTGTTCCTCAGCCAGGCCAGGGTGGACTCTCTTGAAGTGAACGCGGCCAACGTGGAGATGGCCCTCAGCCAGAGGTTAGACCAGATCCGCACGTCCCTGGGAGGAGACCAGCAGGTTGAGGACTATTTCGGGATGCCCCTCTACAAACTCCGCCAGGAATGGAGCAAGCAGCTCCGCGACCAGTCCCTCATCCAGCAGGAGCAGCAGGATATTGCATCCAAGGTGCCGGAGATGACCCCTCTGGACGTACGCAACTACCTGGATACCGTAGACCATCAGGACCTTCCTCTGGTCCCCGCCAAATACCAGCTCAGCCAGATATGCCTTTACCCTGACAGGGAGGCGGCCAACGCAGCCGTCAAGGAAAGGCTCCTGTCCATCCGCGAGCGTATTCTCAACGGCGAGAGCTTCGCCACCCTGGCCAGGCTCTATTCCGAAGACCCCGGCTCCGCCCGTAGGGGAGGAGAATTGGGAATGGCTTCCAAGTCCATCTTCTGGCCGGCATTCTCCGACGCCGCCATGGCTCTCCGCCCGGGCCTCATCTCCCAGATAGTGGAGACTCCCGACGGCTTCCACTTGATAGAAGTGCTTGAGAAGAGCGGGGACATGTTCAACGCCAGGCACATACTTATGAAGCCCCAGTATACAGCGGACGACCAGCAGAAGGCGTTCGCCACCCTGGACAGCATCCGCACAGAGGTGCTGAACGACGCCATTACATTCAGCCTCGCGGCTCAGTTCTATTCACAGGACGCCCCCACCCGCACCAACGGAGGCCAGATGGCAGATCCCAACACCGGCTCCTCGTATTTTGAGATAGACCAGTTGAAGCCTCAGGATTACGTGGCCATCCAGGACCTGCAAGTAGGCGAGATATCCCAGCCCATAGCGTCCCTTGACAATGAGGGCCGCGACGGCAACCTGGTTTACAAGATAATCCGCGTCGACAAGATCCTTCCTGCGCACACAGCCACATACGAAAACGACTTCGGAGAGCTGGCGGAAGAGTTACGAGCAATAAAACAGGGGGAGAAACTGGACGAGTTCGTGGACCAGAAAATAATGTCGACCCACATAGTCATAGACCCGATGTTCAGGGACTGCATATTCGACCGTCCCGGCTGGGCTCTCAAGTTTTCTGAAGAATGACCCTAAAGAGGCGACTGACCGTCCTTCTGACATTCTTGTCAGCAGCCCTTCCGATGCTCGCGCAGCAGCAGGCGGATACGGACAGTCTTGTACGCCTCATGAGCGCCCAGTCCGTCCACATAGTGGAAAAGGATGAAGAGAGGGTCCGCGAAGTGTTCGGTCCCGCGCGTTTCCTTCACAACAATACCTATCTTGTCTGCGACACCGCCGTGTGGTACGTGGACAAGGCCGTCATAAACGCTTATGGCCACGTCCAAATACTTCAGGACGAGACTGTCCTGAGCAGCGACAAGCTGGATTATTACATTGACGAGGACAGGGCTGAGTTCCGAGGATCCGTGGTTCAGTTGCAGGACAAGCAGAACAACACGTTGAGGACGCGGTACCTTGACTTCAACACCAAAGATTCCGTGGCGGTATTCCAGAACGGAGGCTCAATGCGGGACAAGGACGGCCAGATCATAGAGAGCAGCAGCGGAACCTACGATTCCAAGACAAAGATATTCGAGTTTGTCCGTAACGTGAACATGTACGTAGACTCCGTCTTCGTAAAGACCGAATACCTGACGTATTACTCCAATGAGGAAAGGGCGTCCTTCGACGCTCCCATATATGCCTGGCAGGATGACAAGATGCTGTCTGCCAGCTTTGGCGTCTACGACCGCGGCCTGGAAGAATTCTTCTTCCACGGAAATGTCCACGCAATGTCGGAGAGCCAGGAGATGTGGGCGGACACCCTGTATTTCTACAGAGCCCGGAACAATGTTGAACTGAAGCACAACGCCCAGGTCCTGGACACTACGCGCAACGTTATGGCCGTGGCCGACTATATGGAGTACATAGACAGTCTCAACCGTGTCACGATGCACGACAATGCGGCCGTGGCTGCCATAACGGAGCAGGAGAGCAAGAAAGATACGCTGTATATGGGCGCCGACCTGATAGTCTACGACGGAATCAGGATGTGCGACATCCCCATAATGGAAAAGCTGGCCTCCGACCGCCGCAAGCAGAGTATGGAAGTGGACGCGGTGGAGCAGTACAGGATGAAGAACGCACAGCCTTCAGGGGAGGAGGAGCCGTCCGAGGATGAATTCCCGGAGGGAGAGCCCGCCAAGGGGCGGGGCGAACTGCCGGGACTCGATTCCGGACTGGAACTGGATGACGGTTCCGCTGTTGCCGAGTTCCAGGAGGAAACCTCTGATGAAGAATCCGACGCTTTGGAACTGGAGGATGATTCCCCGGAAGTGGCGGCGGATTCGCTAGGAGTTGCGGCCGATTCCCTGGGATTGGAGGCAAGAGCTCCCGCGGTGGAGCTCGACACCACCAGGATAGGCCTGCTGACGGCCTCCGGCCACGCCCGTTTGTTCCGCAACGACGTCCAGGCCAGATCCGATTCCATAGTGTTCTTCCAACTGGACTCCATAGCCCGCCTTTATTCCAACCCCGTAGTATGGAACGAGGAAGGCCGTCACCAGTACGTGGCTGACAGTATAGCGGTGCTGATAGGGGACGACCGCCTGAAACAGGCCAACCTTATGTCCAACGCCTTTGTGATAATCCAGGAAAGCGACATATGCTTTGACCAGATAAAGGCCGCCGAGATGATGGCGTATTTCGACACAACCACCACGCTCAGGCGTTTCGACGCCCTGGGAGGCACTTCCGCCCTGTTCTACCTGGAAGAGAACGGAGCCTTTGCAACCGCCAACAGGGTTGAGTGTACTATGATGTCGGCGTATCTGGTAGAGGGCCAGCTGGACAGGGTCTACTATTTTGAAAATCCCAGGAACAACGCATATCCTGTTGTTAAACTTCCCCCTGAAGAGAAGGAGCTTCGCGGATTCAGCTGGAGGGCCCAGGAAAGGCCAAAGAGCCCCCGGGATATCTCTTCCATCACTTTCAGGGATTCTGAGAGGAGCAGGTATACCTCTGTCGCCAGGCCGCGGTATTCCCATACCAACCGCTACTTCCCGGGATATATGGACAGCGTCTATGAAGAGATAGCCCGCAGGGACTCCCTGGAAGCCGTGGCGGCGGCGTACCGCCAGTTCCAGGCAGATTCGCTGGAGACGGTCCGCGCCCAGGAGATGGAGGAACTGGCGCGCCTGGACAGCCTGGCCACGGTGCCGGTTGACAGCCTTGCGGCGGAGATTGCCGGTCAGGCCGGCAATGACGCTGCGGAAGGCGGCAATGACGCAGCGGAAGCCGGAAATGCCCTGCTGGCTGCCGGCAACACTGAGGCGGAGGCAGGGAATGAGGCAGAGGCTCCGGAGGAGCCAGAAGCCGAAAGGCCGGAGGAACCCGCAGTGGAGCCTGGTCCTGAAAAGGAAGTTCTGGAACTGGATATAAAGTCACTCCAGGACCTGGAGAAGGAGACAAAGCGCCTTGAGCGGGAGAAAGCGCAGATGGAGAGGGATGCTGCGCGCGAGGCCCGCTGGGCCGAACTTGACGCCCGCGACGCGGCCAAGGCCGCGAAGAAGGCGGAAAAGGCCGCGGCCAAGGAGCGCAAGCGCAAACTCAAGATGATCCGCGCCCAGGAAAAACGAGCGGCCAAGGAACAGAAGATCCTTGACCGCTACATACAGCGTTACGAAAAGCAGAAGGCTAATCGCCAGAAGCGTAAAGGTGAATGATATTCAGTACCACCTTGGCGGCTTTCTGCATATTCTCCAGAGGCAGGAATTCCATTTTACCGTGAAAATTGAGTCCCCCGGCAAAGATGTTGGGGCAGGGCAGGCCCATAAATGAGAGGTTGGCTCCGTCGGTGCCGCCCCTGATGGGCTGGATCTTCGGCTTGATTCCCTCCATTTCCATTGCCTTTACGGCCTTTTCCACTATGTGGTAGTGCGGCTCTACCTGCTTGCGCATGTTGTAGTACTGGTGCCTTACGGTAACAGTGGCGGTGCCGGGACCGTATTTCTGGTTTATCTTATCACCACATTCCTGGATCAGTTTCTTCTTCTGCTCGTATTTGTCAATGTCGTGGTCGCGGATGATGTAGGAGAACGTGGCTTCTTCCACGGTTCCCTCGAAGCCTATGATGTGGAAGAATCCCTCGTAGCCCTCTGTGTACTCGGGCTTCTGGTCTGCGGGCAGCAGGTCATTGAACTCCATTGCTATGCGTATGGCGTTGAGCATCTTGCCCTTGGCGTAGCCGGGGTGTACGTTGCGGCCCTGGATCTTTATGGTTGCGGCGGCGGCGTTGAAGTTCTCGAACTCCAGTTCACCCAGCTCGCCGCCGTCCATCGTGTAGCCGTAATCGGCGTCGAATTTGGCCACGTCGAACTTGGTCACGCCTCGTCCTATCTCCTCGTCGGGGGTGAAGGCTATGCGTATCTCGCCGTGCTTGAACTCTGGGTGCTCGCAGATGTATTGCGCCGCGTCCATTATTTCGGCCACTCCGGCCTTGTCGTCAGCGCCCAGGAGGGTGGTGCCGTCAGTGGTTATGATGGTCTCTCCTACGTGGGCCAGCAGCTCGGGGAATTCAGCGGGTTTCAGCGCCAGGCCGTCCACTCCCTTGAGGGGGATGTCGTCGCCGTCATAGCCCTTGATTATCTGGGGCTTGACGTTGGCTCCGGAGGCGTCGGGAGAGGTGTCCACGTGGGCTATGAAGCCTATCTTGGGCACGTTGCCGCCGCAGTTTGAGGGTATCTTGGCCATAACGTATCCGAATTGGTCCAGGGAGGCTTCTATGCCCATAGCCTGCAGTTCGTCGCGGAGCATTTCAAGCAGGACGAACTGTTTGCTGGTACTGGGCTGGCTCTCTGAGTTCTCGTCGGACTGGGTGTCAACGGATATGTATCTTAGAAATCTGTCAAGTATGTTTTCCATTATTTCTGTGCTTTAATTGAAGAGAACAACATATAGAGGACGATTCCGATGAGAGGGATGATGGCTATGGCCTCGCCGTATGCGGCGTTCCACTCATACATGAACCAGTCTACCTTCGCAAATTTGAGGATGGCGCTCACTACGCCCATGAGGGCGCCGCCCGCGATGAATCCGCTGGCTATGAGGGTGCCTTTCTCCTGGCGGGCGGCGTTCAGCTCCTTGTCGGAGGAGCGGGTGCTGACGTACCAGGAAATGGCTCCGCCAAGAAGCAGAGGCAGGTTGAGGTCGATGGGGATGAACATTCCCAGGCAGAAAGCCAGCGCCGGAACTTTGCAGAAGTTCAGGATGATGGCTATTGCCGCGCCTATGCCGTACAGCAGCCAGGGGGCGCTTCCGCCGTTCATCATAGGCTGGATTACGGCTGCCATGGCGTTGGCCTGAGGCGCTACCAGGGCGTTGTCTCCTACGAATCCGTAGGTCTTGTTGAGGATTATCATAACGCCACCCACGGTTGCGGCGGCCACAACTGTTCCGAGGAACTTCCAGGCTTCCTGCTTGGCGGGGGTGGTACCTATCCAGTATCCTATCTTGAGGTCGGTGATGAAGCCTCCTGCCATTGAGAGGGCGGTGCAGACCACGCCTCCGATGAGCATTGCTGCCACCATTCCGGCGTTGCCCTTAAGGCCCACTGCAACCAGCACCAATGCGGTGATTATCAGCGTCATTATGGTCATTCCGCTCACGGGGTTGGTTCCCACGATTGCAATGGCGTTAGCGGCCACCGTTGTGAAGAGGAATGAGATTACTGCCACTATCAGCAAGCCGATGAGCGCCTGCCAGATGTTGTTGACTACGCCTCCAAGGCCGAAGAATGCGAACACGGCCAGCAGGGTGAGGGCGATTCCGAAGACGATGACCTTCATAGAAAGGTCTTTGTCCGTGCGTTCGGTTACCTCGGCCTTGGTGCCCGGGCGCTTCTTGAATTCGCCCGCGGCAAGGCCTACGGCCGACTTTATCACGCCCGCGCTCTTGATTATTCCTATGATACCGGCTGTAGCGATGCCTCCAATTCCAATGTGGCGCGCATACTCCTTAAATATCTGGTCAGGGGCCATCTGGGAGATGGTCTGGGTTATTCCGGTGCCCATAAGGTCAATAACCTGTCCGCCCCAGATTAGGTTCATCAGAGGTATGATTACCAGCCAAACCAGGAAACTGCCGCAGCAGATCACGAAAGCGTATTTGAGACCTACGATGTATCCGAGTCCCAGCACGGCGGCTCCAGTGTTCAGTTTGAGAACCACCTTGGCCTTGTCTGAAACCACCTTGCCCCAGTGCATCACTGTGGTGGTCACGGTCTCGCTCCAGGCTCCGAAGGTGGCCACGACAAAGTCGTACAGACCTCCGATGAGGCCCGCCACCAGCAGGGTCCTGGCGCTCTTGCCTCCGCTTTCGCCGCTTACCAGCACCTGCGTGGTGGCGGTAGCCTCAGGGAACGGGTACTGGCCGTGCATCTCCTTTACGAAATACTTCCTGAAAGGAATCAGGAAAAGAATTCCCAGGATGCCTCCCAGCAGGGAGGAGAGGAACATCTGGACGAAGTTTACGTCCAGGCCCAGGATATAGATTGCCGGCAGGGTGAATATGGCTCCGGCCACTATCACTCCGGAGCAGGCTCCAATGGATTGTATGATCACGTTCTGTCCCAGGCCGTCCTTCTTGCCGAGGGCTCCGGTTATTCCCACTGCCAGGATGGCTATGGGGATGGCGGCCTCGAACACCTGTCCCACCTTGAGGCCCAGGTATGCAGCGGCGGCCGAGAATATGACCACCATCAGCAGTCCCATCAGGACTGAGTACAGTGTCACTTCAGGGAATTTCTTGTCTGCCGGCAGTATCGGATTGTATTTCTCGCCTTTTTCCAAAGGCCTGTGCGCGTTCTCCGGCAGGCTCAGGTTCTTCTTGTCTTCCATATCCGTGATGTTTTATTCCCATTCTATGGTTCCGGTCGGTTTCGGGGTCAGGTCGTAGAGAACTCTGTTGACGCCGGGAACTTCGGATGTGATACGTTTTGTGATGTGCTGCAGCAGGTCGAAAGGAATGTCCTCTACGGTTGCGGTCATAGCGTCACGGGTGTTGACGGCACGGATCACAACAGGCCAGTCGAACGAGCGTTTGCCGTCCTTCACCCCTGTGGACTTGAAGTCAGGAACAATGGTGAAGTACTGCCAAACCTTTCCCTCCAGGCCGTTCTTGGCGAACTCCTCGCGCAGGATGGCGTCGGACTCGCGCACGGCTGCAAGCCTTTCGCGCGTGATGGCGCCCACGCACCTTACGCCCAGACCGGGGCCGGGGAACGGCTGGCGGAATACCATTCCGTCAGGCAGGCCGAGGGCCTTTCCTACAACTCTTACCTCGTCCTTGAAGAGGAACTTGATGGGTTCTACCAGTTCAAAGTCGAAGTCGTCCGGAAGGCCGCCCACGTTGTGGTGCGCCTTAACCGGACCTGATTCCAGGATGTCGGGATATATGGTGCCCTGCGCCAGGAACTTGATGCCTTCCAG
>JAGCVB010000034.1 GCA_017962585.1 Bacteroidales bacterium | reverse complement strand
GGATCCGCGGACCTTGCCCGGGTTATACCTGTCAGTATTGGCATAGAACCAGTCGTCATCCTTGTAATAATGCTCATCTACTATGGTATCGGCATACTTGGCATCTATCTCGGCCATATTGGCGTTGAACTGCCTTCCGGCTTCGCCGGCTCCGCCCGTAGAAATTATAGTTATTTCAGGATGCTGTTCCTTGATAGCCTTGTACATAATGTCGAAACGCTCCCAGAACTGTTCTCCGCCATTTTCGTTTCCGATGCCTACATATTTGAGGTTGAAGGGTTCGGGGTGTCCCATCTTTGCGCGCAATGAGCCCCACTCCGTATCGACACCTCCATTGCAGAATTCAATGAAGTCGATAGGATCCTTTACGAAGATGCTGTAGAAACGGTCGCGATCCTCCTGGGTCTCCAACGGAGCCTTGTACCTCTGGCCTCCGAACTGGCAAGTGACACCGTTATTGAAGATAGGCAGGGCCTCGGCTCCCAAGGACTCCGCCAGGAGCATATACTCGTAGAATCCCACATACTGCGACGCCAGGTGTCCCCAGTGATTGCGATAAGGGATGCGCTCCTCGCGAGGTCCGATGGAGTTCTTCCAGAATACCTGGCTGAAATATACGGCGCCTTCCGAAGCGCAGCCTCCCGGGAAACGCATAAACTTGGGATGAAGGTCGGCGAGAGCCTGTACCAGATCCTTGCGGAACGGGCCGTACTTGCCGTCCATCCAAAGTTGCGAAGCCTCCGGCAGAAGGGTTACGAAGTCCAGCCAGAAAGTGCCGGGAGCGTCGGCGACGATTGCCAGACGGCAATCCACGCTGCGCTCCGCTTTCAGTTGACCTACGAACCTGGTCCAACTGTTGGAAAGGCCCTTGAGGGTGAGGACTTCCGAATTGCGGTTGCCTTGGGCGTCCTCGAGATAAACAGAGATGTTGCCCATATAATTGTCTCCCTGCAGATACAGGGAAAGGTCATAGCTGACATCCCTGACTGCGGGGATGGACGGAACCTGAGTGTTAACGGCGTAGTTTGCGCCACGCTCCTTGGTGTACTTGTCTATACCGTAACCGTTGGCGGCTATACCGAAGCCTTCACCCGGGTTTTCTATATCAAAGCGTACGGAGAACTGCCTGTAGCGCAGGTTGTCGTCATATTCGTCATTCGGATCCCAGTCGTAATAGGGCTTGATGTCCGGCACAAGGGGCTTGTCTTCCACGACGCGTGCATCGCCAACTGCCCCATCTTTGCGGATGACAGTCCAGGAATAGAATGTAGTATCAGAATAAGAGAATTCAGAAGGATTGCTCTCAGGGAAATCATAGGCTTGGAAAGAATAATTCTGGATCAGTTGGGCGCATATGCCTCCGTCAAGGGACTGGTTGAGATCCTCGAAGAAGATTCCGGAAAGTGTAGGGCTTACCTCAACGCCCAGTTTCCGTGGCTTCAGAGTAAGAGTGCGCTTTTCAGGTTTTGTGAATCCCTGAAGTTCCAGCATCTTGTCGGCCATCCTGTATCCCATAAGACGCATTCCTTCAGTATTGAAATGGAACTGGTCTCCCGTGCTCTGACATCCCAGCGAAGAGATTACGTAACCGTTAGGCATAGTCTCAGGCAGGTGGGACAGCACTACGTCATTGAACGCAGCGCAGATACCACCCTCTTCGGCTTGCTTCAACTCTCCCGCCAGGATTGGAATGGCGGCAGGGTTCAGGCCAAGGTCGTGGCAGAGGTCGTCGTGAATCTTCTTGAGGCGGCCGCACCAGAGGCTGTCATCCGGGTTGGATTCACCCTGATGCACCAGCATTCCTTTGATTACGCCGGATTTTTGGGCAATCTTTGCAACTTCTACAATCCTCTGATAAGGACTCATATCATATGCCTTGGCCATATCTATTAGCCAGCTTCGGCCAGGGTCGGCAGCCTCCATAGCCAGATACTCCTCACAGGCGTCCTTGTCCCAAAGTTCGAGTTTTGCTCCTGCGACGGACACGTTGATAACGCCTATCCTGTATTGGGAAGGAAGTTTCTCTATCATCTTTCTGCCGAAGAAATCGACGGGGCCCATATTATTGCCCTCACGGCAGATAGGCGGGACTGCCGTATACCAGTTACCTTTGGTACGGCCCAGGGACGGCATATCCACGGCAGCCATAAAACTGAATCTGGGGTCATCGAATCCCAGGTCCTGTTCTGCAGGTCGCGCTCCGGCTTCCATATTGGACTGTCCGAAACAGAGATAGATGAAGAAATTCGGGTCAGGTTTCTGTGCAAATGACTGCACGCAAAGCAGAATGGCAGCCAACGCAACAATGATTCTCTTATACATATTCTGTCAAAAAATATTATCCCATTACAACATCCAGGACCATCATCAGGGCAAAACCCAGAGCGAATCCTATGGTTCCAAGGTTGGAGTGTTTCCCTTCAGCCGTTTCCGGAACCAGTTCTTCTATCACCACATAGAGCATTGCTCCCGCCGCGAATGCCAGCAAATATGGCATAAGGGGTGTCACGACCGATGCCAGCAACAGCACAAGAACTCCGCCGAGGGGCTCCACGATGCCGCTCAAGGCGCCAATGCCGAAAGCCTTCCAACGGCTGTTCCCCGCCGCGCGCAGCGGCATCGAAATGATTGCTCCCTCCGGAATGTTCTGGATGGCGATACCCAGCGACAGGGCCAGCGCTCCGGCTATGCTGAACCCGGAGGTCATTGCGCCGGCTATGGCCACGCCCACGGCCATACCTTCAGGGAAGTTATGGATGGTGACTGCCAGCGCCAGTTTTGCCGTGCGGGACAGCCCGCTTTCAGGGCCTTCGACCTCTCCGTCTGCGTGGATATGCGGCGTCACATAGTCTATGAACAGCAAAAAGGCGAAACCGCCCAGCAGGCCAATCACGGCAGGCCATACATTACCCTCCCCCATTTCCATCGAAGGAATAAGCAGGGACCACACAGATGCTGCTACCATTACGCCTGAGGCAAAGCCCAGAAGGGTTTTCTGCAGCCATTGCGGTATATCCTTCTTCATAAAGAATACAAATGCCGATCCCAACGCCGTACCGGCAAATGGGATCAGAAGGGAGGTAATGATGGCATCAATATTCATATCTATACAAAGTTAAAGTATTTCATTATATTTGTCAAAACCGATATTGTAATGAAACTCTCACAGATTCTACCCATTCTGGCGGTCACCACTGCCGTTATTTTCTCATCCTGCAGCTCTTCTCCTCTATACGGATTCAAAGCTGTTTCCAACAAAGGTGAAGAAGTAGATTTCTCTTCTTATAAAGAGAAAGTCCTCCTTATAGCCAATACCGCGTCCAAATGCGGTTTCACTCCTCAATATGACGGTTTGGAGGCTTTGTGGAAAGAATACAAGGACAAGGGCCTCGTGGTCATAGGATTCCCCTGCGACCAGTTCGGGCACCAGGAGCCGGGCAGCAATGAAGAAATTGAAGAGTTCTGCCGTCTCAACTACGGCGTGACATTCCCTCTGATGGACAAGACTGAGGTAAATGGTGAAAATGCCTCGCCAATCTTCAAATGGCTGTATTCAGAAAAGCCTTTCCAGGGTTTCGGTGACAGCGAGACCGCCAAGTTTATGGACAATATGCTCTCCGCACAGGATTCAGACTATGCATCCAATCCCAACATCAAATGGAACTTCACCAAGTTTCTGGTTGACAGGAAAGGTAACGTGGTTGCCCGCTTCGAACCCACCGTCACTCCGGAAGAAATGGAAAAGGCCATACAGGCCCTCATATAAGAAATCAATAATAACACTAAGATGAAAAACAATAAATTCTCGCGAAGGACTTTCGTAAAAGCATCCTCAGCCACCTTGGCGGCAATGTCGCTGCCTATGTTCCTGACCGGATGCTCCAACACCTCGACTGAAGCGCCGGCGGCGGCTCCTGCTCCGGGCAACGCACCTCCCCAGGGCCGTCCCAGGCCAGCAGAAGCCTCCATCGCCAATCCCTGGGAAGCCGGCAGCGCCGACTCTTTCACCAGGTACTATTTCGACACCCTGATGGTGGAAACCAGGTATATGGACGCAGACCTGCCTTCTACCAAGCTGAGCCTGTTCGGGGAGACATTCGATACGCCCATTATGACTGCAGCCCTTTCCCACCAGAACAACCAGGAAGTCAAGGGAATGGTAGTCTATGCCCAGGCTGCCGCAGCCTGCAACGCCGTGCACTGGATGGGAATGGGAGAAGACCAGGAACTGGAGGAGATCGTGGCCACCGGAGCCAGGACAATCAAGGTCATAAAGCCTCACGAGAGCAATGACGAGGTGTTCCGCAGGATACGCCACGCGGAGAGCGTCGGCTGCTTTGCAGTTGGTATGGACATCGACCATCCTTTCAACGGCAGAGGCGGATACGACAGGGTCTACGGCCTTCCTATGAAGCCCAAATCAACGGCCGAGATGAAGTCTTTCGTGAAGGCGACCAAACTGCCGTTCATCGTCAAGGGCGTTCTGAGCGTGCACGACGCCCGCAGGTGTATGGAGGCCGGAGTGGCCGGTATCGTCCTGTCTCATCACGGAGGACGTGTAAGGTACTCCATTCCCCCGCTGATGGCCCTCGAGCAGATTGCAGACGTGGTTAAGGGGAAGATGAAGATTTTCGTAGACTGCGGTATCGTAAGCGGTATGGACGCCTACAAATGCCTGGCACTGGGTGCAGACGCAGTTTCTGTAGGACGCCATCTGATGCCTCTCCTCACAGAAGGAGTGGAGCCGGTGGCAAACAGGATGAAAGCCATGACCGCCGAACTTGCCGGAGTTATGGCCGCTACGGGAGT
>JAGCVB010000033.1 GCA_017962585.1 Bacteroidales bacterium | reverse complement strand
ATTTGGCCCGCAAGTGGAACCCTAAGATGGCTCCGTACATCTTCGACCAGAAGAACGGCATCCACATCATAGACCTGCACAAGAGTATCGTCAAGATTGACGAGGCTGCAGAGGCAATGAAAGAGCTTGCCAAGTCAGGCCGCAAGATCCTCTTCGTAGCCACCAAGAAACAAGCTAAAGATATTGTTTCTGAGAAGGCAACGGCTGTTAACATGCCTTCAGTCACAGAGAGATGGGCAGGCGGTATGCTTACCAATTTCCCTACTATCCGTAAAGCCATAAAGAAGATGAGTACCATCGACAGGATGAAAGAGGATGGTACCTTCGACAAGCTCGCCAAGAGAGAGCGCCTTCAGGTTGACCGCCAGAGGGAGAAACTGGAGAAGAACCTCGGTTCCATCAGGGACATGAGCCGCCTTCCTTCAGCCCTCTTCGTAGTTGACATCCAGAAAGAGGCCAACGCTGTCAAAGAGGCCAATCGTCTTAACATTCCGGTATTCGCAATGGTTGACACATGTTGCGATCCTTCCCCTATTGATTATGTGATTCCGGCTAATGACGACGCTGCAAAATCTATCGAGTGCGTTATGAACGTACTTTGCCAGGCTATCCAGGAAGGACTGGACGAGCGCAAACTGGAGAAAGATAAAGAGGTTGCAGAGGAAGAGGCAGCAGTAAAGCCTACAGGAAAGAAGCTCCGCGCCCGCAGGGGAGCCCAGCAGGTAAACGTAGAGGCCGAGGCAGAGGCACCGGCCGCAAAGACTGAAGAATAACAATAAACAAATCGCACTATGAACATTACAGCAGCAGACGTAATGAAACTGCGCAAGATGACAAGCGCAGGAATGATGGATTGCAAGAAGGCTCTCATGGAAGCAGAGGGAGACTTCAACAAGGCAATGGACATCATCCGTGAGAAAGGTAAGCTGGTTGCAGCCAAGAGGGCTGACAGGAACGCTACCGAAGGTGCGGTTAAGGCACGCGTCGCAGGCGGAAAGGCCATCCTCGTATGCCTTGGTTGCGAAACAGACTTTGTTTCCAAGAACGAAGAATTCCAGGCTCTCGCTGACGCCATCGCAGATGCGGCTATCGCTGCAACTCCTGCTGACCTTCAGGGACTTATGGCCTGCAAGATCGCTGACGGACGCACTGTTGAGGCTGCCGTTACCGAGCAGACCGGAAAGACCGGCGAGAAGCACGAGCTCGCTTACTACGGACTTCTTGAGGCTCCTTACATCAAGGAGTACATCCACAAGATCAACGGTAAGCTCGGCGCCCTCGTTGGATTCAACAAGGAGATTCCCGAGGAGCTGGCAAAGGGTATCGTAATGCAGGTGGCTTCTATGAACCCTGTATCCATCTCAAAGGAGGACTGCCCTCAGTCAGTGCTTGACAACGAGAAGCAGATCGCCATCGAGAAGACAAAGGAAGAGCAGATCCAGAAGGCAGTTGACGCAGCTCTCAAGAAGGCTGGCATCAACCCCGCCCACGTTGACAGCGAGGACCACATCGAGTCCAACACTGCCAAGGGATGGCTCACTCCCGACCAGGCTGCCCAGGCTCGCGAAATCATCAAGACCGTCGGCGCAGAGAAGGCTGCAAACCTCCCTGCTCAGTTGATCGAGAACATCGCAAACGGCCGCGTGCAGAAGTTCCTCAAGGAGATGACCCTTATGGAGCAGGAGTATCAGATGGGAGACGGCAAGCAGAGCGTAAAAGATGCTCTTGCAGCTGCTGACCCTGATGCAAAGGTGCTGGTATTCAAGAGGTTCTCTCTGAACGACTAATTTTCGTCCAATCAATAATAAAAGCCGGAGCGTCAAGTTCCGGCTTTTTTTGTTATTTTTATGACATATGTCTGAAGAACTGAACCTGGTAAGGGACCTTGCCATCATATTGGTGTCGGCAGGTATCTTTACCATAATATCCAAGGCCCTTAAGCAGCCGCTTGTCCTGGGCTACATAGTCGCGGGTTTCCTCATAGGCCCGTACGTTTCCTGGTTCCCCGGAATACAGAGCGAGGCCACGGTGCACCAGTGGTCCGACATAGGCATCATCTTCCTTATGTTCGGTCTTGGATTGGAGTTCAGTTTCAAGAAACTGCTCAAGGTGGGCAGCAGCGCGCTGGTGACGGCGGGCAGCAAGTTCGTGGGAGTGTTCGTCCTGGGATTCGTCGCGGGGCAGGCGCTGGGTTGGACCTCTATGGAAAGCGTGTTCCTGGGAGGCCTTCTGTCAATGTCATCTACAATGGTTGTGCTCAAGTCTTATGACGACATGTGCCTCAAGGACAAACCCTGGGCAGGGATGGTCTTCGGCACCCTGGTGGTGGAAGACCTCATTGCAATCCTGTTGATGGTGCTGCTTTCCACTATGGCTGTGTCCAATCAGTTTGCGGGGGGAGAGATGCTTTTCAATCTGTTGAAACTGGCATTTTTCCTTATCCTTTGGTTCCTGGTGGGCATATATGTGATCCCAACAGTTCTCAAAAGAGCCCGGAAGTTCCTTAGTGACGAAATCCTGCTGATAGTCAGCATAGGCCTGTGTTTCGGTATGGTTGCGCTGGCGGAGACTGTGGGATTTTCTTCCGCACTGGGTGCTTTCGTTATGGGGTCCATCCTGGCTGAGACAGTCGAAAGCGAGCACATAGAGAAGCTTGTAGCTCCCATTAAAGATCTGTTCGGCGCCATCTTCTTCATATCCGTTGGTATGATGGTGGCCCCTTCTGTGATAGCGCAGCACTGGTGGGTCATCCTCATAATCACGCTCATCGTCATGATCAGCCACATTCTGTTTGCGGGCGCCGGCATACTGATGACGGGCGGAGGGCTTGAGAACGCCGTGAATACGGGCTTCAGCCTGGCGCAGTTGGGAGAGTTCGGCTTCATCATAGCGGGCGTGGGCGTAAACCTGGGCGTGATGCGGGAGTTCATATATCCGGTGATCATTGCGGTGTCGGTTATTACCACCTTTACAACGCCGTATATGATAAAACTGGCGTCGCCTACGCACAAGTGGCTGCTGCAGACGCTGCCCGACAAGTGGATAGCGCGTCTTGCAACGCCGGAGCAGGGGGGCAAGACCAGCGTGGCGGAGCAGAGCGAGTGGAAGAAACTGCTGAAGGCCTATTTCCTGCGCATCGTGCTTTACGGAGTGATTCTGATTGCCATTATGATAGGCTCCAAGCAGTTCCTGGAGCCGCTTGCAACACGGTTGTTCCCCCAGTGGAGCCCGTTCCTGCACAACCTGGTGGTTGTAGCCGTAACGCTGCTGGTAATGGCGCCGTTCCTCTATGGCCTTGCCATCAATACCGGCTCCATCAACGCCCCTGCAAGCAAGCTTCTCAAAGAGAAGAGCAGCAACAGGTGGCCTATCGCCGGGCTCACGCTATTCCGCAGTTTCATAGCCATCAATATGGTGCTCAGCGTGATAGCGAGCCATTTCCGCCTCGCGGGATGGGCGGTGCTCCTCATTATCCTGGGAGGAGTGGTTTTCATCCTCACCGCCAGGCGAACAATGCACCGCTACACGGCCCTGGAGAAACGCTTCCTCACCAACCTTAACGAGAAAGAGGAGATTGAAAAACGCCGCCGTCCCGTCACCACGTCCGTCCGCAAGATGATGGCTGGTTATGACGTCCACCTGGAAATGCTAGAGGTTTCGCCTGATTCCGTCTTTATAGGGAAGGCCCTCAAGGAAATACCTTTCCGAGCGGAGACGGGTGCCAATATCATAAAGATCCAGCGAGGCTCAAGCAGCATTACAATTCCATCGGGCGATGTCCACGTATACCCGCACGACCAGCTCCTGGCCGTGGGCACCACGGAGCAGATAGGCCTTCTGCGCAATATGCTGGCAGAGTCGGCCACGGGCCCTGAAGCGCCACAGGACACAGAATTCGAAGTAATTCCCATAACCCTGGACGAGAGCTCATACCTCACGGGCAAGACGCTTCGCAACACCGGTATGCGCAATTACCGTTGTATGGTGATAAGCGTCTTGAGCGGAACGGAATTCTACACCAATCCCAAGCCCGATTACGAATTCAAGACGGGAGATGTAGTGTGGATTGCAGGTGAGACCAGTTCCTGCGAGTGGCTGGGAGGCAGCAAGGAGTAGGCGTTAAGCCGCAATAGTTCTTTCTCCCCGTATTTCCCTGTATACAAGTACGCAGTAAAGGAGCAGGAGGACTGTTCCTATGCCCATAGCCGGCCATTCAGGCAGGCCTTTAAGCCAGAATTCATATACTGCGAACATTGCTGCGGCAACCACAAAGAACAGGGCAATGCGGCCGAGGTCATATTTGACGGGATATTTCTTCTGTCCTATGAAATAGCTCAGGAGCATTGAAACGCCGTAGCCGGCAAATCCTCCCCAGGCGCAGGCCCAGTACCCGATGCGCGGAACGAAAATGACATTGACCGCAACCATCACGGCCACGCCTATCGAACTGATAATGGCTCCCCACCAGTTCTGGTCGGTGAGTTTGTACCAGAAGGACAGGTTGAAATAAACCCCCATAAAGATTTCCGCCATCATTACGATGGGCACAACTCCGAGGCCTTCACGGTAGCCTGCCCCCACATAATGCTGCAGCAGAGGCATATAGAACATCACTGCAAGGAAAGCGAGCAGGGTGAATATTATGAAATATTTTGTCCCGTCGGCCAGGGTGGCGGGGTTATTCTTGTCCTTGTTGTCGGCAAATACAATAGGCTCGTATGCATAGCGGAACGCCTGCGTGAGCAGCGCCATTATCATTGCAATCTTGACGCAGGCGCCGTATATACCCAGTTGGACCATACCCTCTTCGCCGGGCATAAGCTTGGGAAGCAGGATCTTGTCGGCCACCTGGTTAAGTATGCCCACGAGGTTGAGCAGCAGCAACGGCCAGGAATAGCCGAGCATCTTTTTAGCAAGGTCCTTGTCGAATCCGTAACCGATTCCCTTGATCTCAGGGATGAATAGCAGGGAAACAAACGTGGTGCATATCAGGTTTGTTACGAAGATAAGCCCTACGCCGTAATTGAACTGCTCGAAGATGCCCTGCAATGCCGGGATCTTGGGCATTACCAGGAAAATGAAAAGGTTCAGCAGGATGCTGGGAATGATGAAGGCGAACTTAAGCGCTACGAAGCGTATGGGGCGCCGCTGCTGCCTCAGGCGGCTGAACATCACGGCCTGGAAGGCGTCCTGGGCCGTAATCAAAGCGAAGATGCCTATGTACTCTGGATGTGCGGCGTAATCCATAGCTCCGGCAATGGGATGCAGGAACAGGAAGACCAGTGCGATGAACGCCAGGGCTACTCCGCCCACCATCCTGAGGGCGTTGCTGAAGACCATCTTCTCGTCTGTGTCCTGTTTGTTGGCAAAGCGGAAAAGGGTGGTTTCCATCCCGAAGGTCAGAAGTGCCAGGAACAGCGCAGTGTATGCGTACAAGTTGGTGACTATGCCGTAACCGCCGCTCTCTGCCGGGATCTTATAGGTGTATACCGGTACAAGGAGGTAATTCAGGAATCTGCCGACGATGCTGACCAGCCCGTACAGAGCAGTGTCTTTCGCTAAAGATTTAAGGTTCATACCGAATACAAAAATAATAAAATGGTCAGAAATAATAAATCCCCGATTCGCATCGGGGAAATATTAATTCTAACCTTAATTTTAACCTATGAAAAAACTATTCTGATGAAAAGTATTTCAAGGTCTGTGCCAAACTAAGATTATTCGTCCAATTTTATTGAAAT
>JAGCVB010000032.1 GCA_017962585.1 Bacteroidales bacterium | reverse complement strand
ATTTCCCTGACGGACCTTTCGAACTGTGTCTGGGTGAAGAGGTAGCCGGGACGGGTATATATCTGGCGGCGTACGACCTTCTCGTTGGTGAGGTCGTTTCCGTTGATGACAACGTTGTTGAGCGTGGCTGGCTTGCCTTCGGTGATGCGGAGCTCGACGTCGATGGAGTCTCCCTGGATGTTGAGCTCTACCGGGGTGATGTTGAAGAAGAGATATCCGTTGTCCCTGTAAAGCTTGGAAATGTCGTAGTCGCTTTCCTTGCCGCCGCCGTAAAGGCGTTTTTCCATAGTGACTATGTCATAGACGTCACCTTTGGATATGTTAAGGATGGAATTGAGCTGCTCTGCAGTGTATACGGAGTTTCCGGTCCAGGTAATGTCCCTGAAATAATACCTCTGACCTTGGTCCAGGTAAAGGTCTATTCCCAACTTCTTGGGCTCTATGTAGTAGATAGAGTCCTTCAGGATTCGCGCATCGCGGAATCCGGCTTCGTTCATCGCGCTTATGAGGCCGTTCTTGTCGTTGGGATACTCTTTTTCGTTGAATTTCTTGGAATGGAAGAAGTTGTACCACTTGCTGGACTTTGTCTTCTTCATGGACTTGGCCAGCTTGTACTCCTTCACGTCGTCATTGCCGATGAAATTGATGTCCTTCACCCTGACTTTCTCGCCTTTTTCAACTGCGAAATTGACCCTGACGGCATTCTTTACTACGGAGTCTTTCCTGACTTCGGTATTAACCTCTGCATTCAGGAAACCCTTTTCGGAATAGTAGCGCTTGATGATGTCTCTTGAAGTCTGGTCTATATACTCGGAATATGATCCGCCTCGCTTCAGATTCAGACGTTCCTGAAGGTCTTTTTTCTCAGAGGTCCTGACACCGGAGAAAGTCCACTCGGACACCCTGGGGCGCTCCTTGAGGTATACTTTAAGATATACAGAATCCCTGTTGGTACTGAGGCTGTCCACCAGCAGGGCCACGTCCTCGAAATAATTCTGGGCCCAGAGCCTGTCCACTATGCTGTTGATCTCGTCACCGGGAATGGTCACTTCCATTCCCTTGCTGAGTCCGGTCAACTGGATTATCTGCTGGGGGCTGACAGTAGCCAGGTCTCCGTCAACAGTTACGCCTCCGACAATTAATTTCCTAGGGTTATTGTAATCAACCTCATAGTCTGTCTGCTGGGCGAATGAGACCGCGCAGATCAAAAACGCCAGGACAGATAATATTGGTCTTCTCAACTTCATTACAAATCTTATTGCAAATAAGAATACAAATATAACTCAATTATTTGACTTTACCATACCGGCGGTCTCTCTTTGCGTACTCTTCGAGGGCTTTGTCAAATTCTTCTTCCCTGAAATCGGGCCACAGCGTATTGGTGAAATACAGTTCGGAATAAGCAGCCTGCCAGAGCATATAATTGCTGATGCGCTGCTCTCCGGAGGTCCTAATAATCAGGTCCGGATCAGGTATTCCGTTGGTAACCAAATACTTCTCAATATCAGTATCTCCAGCCTCGGCCATTCTGACGGCAGCCTGGGAGATATCCCATTTGCCGCTGTAACTCAAGAAAATTATGAGAGTCCTGTCATAATCCTTTGCGGTTGCTTTTTCAAGAGCGCCGATTGATCTGCGCAAGGCGGGAGAAAGCCTTGCCTTGTTGCCCAGGACAAGAAGACGGATCTTGTTCTTGAGCAACTTTTCACTTTCTTCCCTGATAGCCTTGGCCATCATTTCCATAAGGGCTCCGACTTCTTCCTTGGGACGGTCCCAGTTTTCTTCTGAAAAAGCGAAAAGTGAAAGATACTTCACTCCTTTATTGCCTGCTTCCTCTATGCAGGCGCGGACACTCTGGATTCCGTTCTGGTGTCCGTAGATGCGTTCCCTACCCTTCTCCCGGGCCCACCTGCCGTTACCATCCATGATGATGGACACGTGAACTGGGATTCTATTTTCTTCTTGCATAATCTGTTTCAGTCTTCGTTGCGGACGTCTTCCCCCCAGAACAGTTTGGAACGGAGGGCGTCAATGAAATTGGATTGTTCCAACCGGACCAGTTTGAGCGAAAATTGTGCCACCGAAATATCTATATGAGCATCCTTGCCTATTATCTCGGTCCTGTTGTCCACAGTAAATGTAAGTTCAGGCTCCCTGCTCTGGAACTCGAGCCTTATCCTGGAACTCAAGGGCACTATGAGAGGCCTTACGTTCAGGTTGTGGGGCGCGATCGGGGATATTATCAGAACCTGGCTGGACGGCATGCATATGGGGCCTCCCACGCTCAGGGAATAGCCGGTGGAACCGGCGCTGGTGGCCACGAGAAGGCCGTCCGCCCAGTATGTGGGGAGTTTGGTCCCGTCCACTGTCACGTCGACACCTATCAGCGTGGATCCCTTGCGGGAGATGGAGACCTCGTTCAAGCCGGGAAGCCGGTCTTTTCCGTCTACCTTGACTGCCAGCATATGGCGGTCTTCTATCCTGTACTTTCCGCTCAGCAGGGGCTCGGCAATATTCTCAGGCTTATTCTCCGACAGGAAGCCCAGACGACCCAGGTTCACGCCCATTACGGGGAGGTCTGCTGCCACCGCGATCTGGGCGGCGGAAAGGAAGGTTCCGTCACCGCCTATGCTAAGCAGCATATCCGTACCGGGGGTTATGTCCGAAGGGCTTGAGACACAATACTGTTCGTGCTCTGAAAGACGAGCCGAGAGGGCCGTCCACCTGTCCAGGTTCCGAAGCGGAGGATTAGCTATGTAAATTGCCAGTTTCATTGCGTATTTTGGACTTCAAAATTAATCAATATTTATAATAAATCCCTATTTTTGTGGCAGTTATTATGACAAGATTAAGCGTTAACATAAACAAGATTGCCACCATCAGGAATGCCCGTGGAGGCAATATGCCCGACGTGGAAAAAGCCGCAGTGGACTGCGAGCGTTTCGGCGCCGAAGGAATAACCGTTCACCCGCGTCCGGACGAGAGACATATCCGCTATGACGACGTATACGCCATCCGGCCGCTGATTACCACCGAGTTCAACATAGAAGGCAACCCTATCCCCAGTTTCATAGACCTTGTATGCAAGGTAAAGCCTGACCAGGTGACCCTGGTACCTGACGCACACGACGCCATCACGTCCAATGCGGGATGGGACACCAGAGCCAACAAAGAGTTCCTCACCGAGGTCACGTCTCTGTTCCACAAGCACGGGATACGCGTATCCATCTTCATAGACCCCGTCCCGGATATGGCCGTCGGAGCCGCCGAATGCGGTGCGGACAGGGTAGAACTGTACACAGCCGGATACGCCCTCGATTATCCTGCTGGCAAGGAAATTGCGATAGCCCCTTTCCTGGCAGCCGCCATTGCCGCGAGGGATTGCGGACTGGGGCTCAACGCAGGCCACGACCTGAGCCTGGAAAACCTGGAGTATTTTGTCAGGACCATTCCCTGGACGGATGAGGTTTCCATAGGCCACGCCATCATCTGCGACGCCCTGTATATGGGCCTGGAGAAAACTATTCAGGCGTACTTAGCCAAGATTAAGATTTTTTAAGTAACTTTGAAAACTTTTATTACGAATAATCAATTCTAAGTTAAATAATGAAAAAAACATCCCTAATCCTTAGCATCATCGCTTTGGCAGCTGTACTGGCCCTGGGTCTGTTCCAGGCCGGTGTATTCAAGAAGAAAGCGGCTCCGGTTGCTGAAGAATCAACCACCGGCCCCCAGAAAGGCGCAATAGTATATTTCAATCTGGATAAGGTTATCCAGCAATACGATATGGCAAACGACCTGAGCAGCGTGGTCCAGACCAAGATACAGAGCATCTCAGAGGAACTGAACAGGCGCCAGAACAGGCTTCAGAACGACGCCAACTCCTTCCAGGAGAAAATAAACAAAGGCCTTCTTACCAGTTCGGTAGCTGAAGTGCAGTATCAGAAGCTGCAGCAGCAGGACCAGGAGTTCCAGCAGTACGCAGCCCAGAAGCAGCAGGAAATGAACGAGGAGCAGTCAGTAATGCTCAACCAGATTGCAGACGCAATCAACACCTACATACAGAAATACAACGAGGTCAAGCAGTTCTCTATGATCATCTCCACTCAGGGTGACATCCTTGCCGCTCCGGTGGTTACCGCAGACCCCGAACTTGACATCACCGACGAACTTATCGCCGGACTCAATGAAGAGTATATCAAAACCAAGAACAACCCCAAGTAATTGAAAAACTTTCGCCGCATACT
>JAGCVB010000031.1 GCA_017962585.1 Bacteroidales bacterium | reverse complement strand
GCATCCGTATTTACATCGTAGAGGCACAGGTCGGACGCCAAGTCGAACACTTCCAGCCTCTGATGGTCGGTAGAATGGAAATACTGCTGGGTTAGATTGAGCGAATAAGCTATGAGCGGCTCGGAAGGGTGCCAGGAAGGATAGACCGCGTTGGAAATGAGGTCGCCTGTCTTGAAAGCCAGAAGCTTTGCCTGGTCGCCGACAGCCACCAGCGTGCCTCCAGAGAGGTTTCGGGCGTGGAACTGGAAGTTCTCGGTACTATAATTCTGGAAGGAATGGCAGTTGATGCACTGCTGGGCCACAGGTTCCGAAATGATGCTGTTGTTGTAAAGGTCAGTCTCGCTGAAATCCGTAAGATGCCTCTGGCGCAGCACCACCTGTCCGTAATATGAATAACCCGGCTCTATGAGACGGTAGGTTACATATTCGTCCACGGGCTCCGGGGCAACTGTATTCTTGAATTCTGCAAATCGGAGCCACTTGCCGTCACGCTTTACGTAAACTTTATAGAGCAGGTCTCCCCCTTTGGCCTCTTCCAGCAGGGAGCGCCATTTCTTGACGGGAATGGATACCACGGGCCCTTTAAGTGTAAGGGTCTGGTTGGCTGATGATATCTCCACTACGCAGGCATCGGCCTGGTTTAGCACCTTGAAGTTCATAGGGGCTATGTTCACGGGCATTACCACCTGGGTATAGTCCGGGTATATTTCAAGCTGCTCCGATACCGGATCGGCGTTCTGGAAACCGGATGGAATGCAGCCAGCCAGTGCCAGGGTCAATGACAATATGGACAGTAAGCGTTTCATTATTGCGTGGGGATATCGTTTACAAAGAAGTAGTAGAACCAGTAGGTGTTTCCGTAACGGGACCTGAACCTTTCGATGGTTTCAGGGTTGTTCAGGTCACGAGCCACGTTCATGGAATTGGCAAAAGGACCGAACTGCTTCAGTACATTCTGCCAGGAAGTAAGCGTCTGGGCAATCTCTGCAAGCAGTCCCTCGTCACCGGAGACTCCTCCTATGAGGGCGGCGGCCTCGGCTATTCCCTTAGTCTGGGTTGTAAGGTGGTAATTGTCGTAGCGGTCGAAGTATAGCTTGAGGAAATACGGCTCGTTCTTCTGCATAAGTATCAAGGCCATCTGCCACTCGTATGCATACTCGTTGTAATAATCCAGGGAGCCGTAGTGGTTTATCATTGCCGCCTCAAGCGAGGTGACAACGTCGGCAGGCGGTCCGGGGAAATCCAGCAGAGGACGCAGCATAGCGTATTCCTGGTCATTGTCCATAGTCTGGGGATTGTCCAGGAAGCCCTGGTACCTGCGTACCCAGCGTCCTTGGAACCAGTTGCCTTTTACAACGTTTATGTATTTGGCTGCCAGCTCATAGTCTCCTTTGATGAGGGCGGACATAGCCTGGTACTTATAGTAGAACGCAGTCTTGGCATAAGAGGTGGAGAACTCCATGCAGGAACGCTCGCAGCTGTTGACCATTCCGCTCCAGTACTCCACAGGAACGGAGCAGACCATAGACACCGGCGTCTTTGCAGGGGTCTTGAGAGGTGTCCCGCCATCTGGATATGTGAACATGCTCTGGGTAAGTTCCCCTTTCTGGTACAGGGCTATGTTCCTGTAAACCACCTGGGCGCGGCTGGGCTGCTTGCGCTTGGCCGCAACCTTCAGGACTTTGTCCCAGTCCCGGTTGGATGTCGCACGCTCCATTTTGAGCAGGGCGGCGAAGTTGCCGTCCCAGTTGGTGAGCCCCACTAGTACAAGCGCGCAGACCACGAAGGCCGGCACGGGAACCTTCTTCTTGAAGGAACCAGAGAAAAACAGGGCGACCAATGCCACGAAAGTGAGTATCAGCGGCACCTGACATATAAAGGCGCCCACGAAATCCATATACGGAAATCCGGCGAAATACACATAATGCCTGTTGATCCTGGGATATATGGCGTTCACTTGGGAGCAGAGCATAGGTACCGCGGCTCCGGTCACCAGGGCGGCAGCCAGGTTAGCCCAGCAGGCCTTCCTGCTGCGGAAAGACTCCAGCACTATGAGAATAGCCGCTACAATGGAATAAGACCCTATGAGCGGATATCCCAGTATCACCACTGCGGCCGTGAAAAGCCAGACGGCCCTCCTGCCTAGAAGGCATTTCTTGTACAGCAGGAACAGGGCTGTGGCGCTGAGGAATCCCAGTGCCTGGGAGTAAACCAGACCGTATGCCTTCTGCAGATAGATGGTGTAATCTATCCTGGTCACGAACAGCACCAGGAACAGGGAAGGAAGGTATGCAAGCCATTCCTTTCTGTCTTCAAGGTCGAATGCCTTGGCCACCACCAGCGCCAGCAGGCACAGCAAAGCCGTGAGCAGGAGCGCCCCCACGATGGGGAAATGGCAGAACTGAGTCAGGAAAGCCCCGAGCAGCTGAAGGAGCCCTCCCGGCTGCTCGAAGAACGAGGCCAGGAATTCCCTGCCGAATCCGAACAGGGAGTACTGCTCCATATGTACCAGCAAATCTGCCTTGAAGCCAGCCAGCAGGATCATGCTGAGGGCGGCGAAGCACGCAAGGGGTTTCCAGTTTTTCATATTGTCGGCTTATTATCCTTTGTCTATGTTCTCCTGAACCAGTGCGAGAAGCGCTGGAAGGTCGTCACTCAACTTGGCGCGGAGGTTGGCATCGTCGAACGACTTCAGGTATTCTACGTAGAAGTCCACGATGGAATCGGAGAACACTCCCTTTGAAGTGTAGATCTCCCTGTCCTTGGCAAGTTCGGCGGAAGCCTCAACGCAGCAGGCGGGAAGTTGCTCAAGCGCTTCCTGGACGGCCTTGTTGGAGGCATCGTGGATGTTGACGCCAAGGCCCACATATGTCTTCTCGGCTACTTCCAGCGCGTCAGGCATCTCGAAGCCGTGGCGGGCGGCGCAGCAGAGTGCGGCCATCAGGAGGTAGGTGTCGGCGAAGCCGTCCGAAGCCCTCCATTCGAAGGTCTGCTTCTGGCTGAAATCTTTGTCCGAAGGGGTCTCGAGAGGGTTGCAGTCGGCAGACATATCGCCTTTGCCCGTCCATCCCAACGGCACGCGCACCAGCGCGCTGCGGTTGGAGAATGACCAGCAAAGCGAGGTGGGAGCCTCCTGGTGAGGCACCAGCCTCATAAACGAAAGCGGATGAGGGTTGCCGAATGCGGGCAGCGAGGTACCTGCCACCATGAATCCGGCTATGGCCTTCTTGCAGATGTCGGTGAGTTCGCCTCCCTCCACCATGCAGGACTTGCCGTCCTTGGAGAACTTGCAGTGCACGTGCATTCCGCTTCCGGCCTTGCCGGGAGTGATCTTGGGCGCGAAAGTGAGGTCTACGCCGTATTTGTATGCAATCTGGCGCATCGCCCACTTGGCAACCACCAGCTGGTCTGCGGCCTGCTCTATGTTGACGGGCAGGAACTCTATCTCGTTCTGCTCGTAGTCTTTTCCGTCAGCGCTGAAGTTGCCCACCTCGGAGTGGCCGTACTTGATGTTGCCGCCGCACTGCGCTATGCACAGCATAGCCTCGGTGCGGAGGTCGGCGAACTTGCAGAACGGGGCGCTCTCGTGATAGCCTCTCTGGTCTGCGACAGTGTAGAGGTCGTCGTGGGGGGCTATTACGTAGTACTCCAGCTCTCCCATAGCCTCCATCTGAAGGCCGGTGAGTTTGGTGAACTCCCTGTGAGCCTTCTTGAGGATATACTCAGGAGAACTCTCGAACGGATGTCCGTCGCGGTCGTAGAAAGAGCACAGAAGGTCTACGGTGAGAGCCTCTGTAAACGGGTTCACGAAAGCCGTCCTGTATTTGGGTATCACGTACAGGTCGCTCTTTCCGGCTTTCACGAAGGGGAAGAGGCTTGAACCGTCCACCCTTTCTCCCGCCTGGAGAATGCTCTCCAGATGGTCCAGGCTCTGGATCACGAAGTTGAGGGTCTTAAGTTTGCCGTCCCATCCGCAATAGTGGAAATTG
Source organism: Bacteroidales bacterium (assembly GCA_017962585.1). Lineage (GTDB taxonomy): Bacteria > Bacteroidota > Bacteroidia > Bacteroidales > UBA932 > Cryptobacteroides. The sequence goes on along the minus strand of JAGCVB010000031.1, from coordinate 1,822 downwards.
ATGCACTCCACCTGATTGTCTACGCAATACTTTACAATGTCGGCCCTGGTGAATTCTGTCGCCGGTTTCTGCAGATACGCTACCAGCGGGTTAGGGCTCATCAAAATGCTGTTGTCCATATTTCTGTTCTCTTAAACTATTCCTGAAAAACCGAGGAAGGCCATTGCCATTATGCCCACGGTGATGAGGGCTATGGGAAGTCCCTTGAAGGCCTCCGGGACGTGGTTTCCGGCCAGGTGCTCGCGAAGGCCGGCGAAAAGTATCATTGCTATACCATAACCCACAGAGGTGGCCAGGGCGTAAACCGTGGCCTGGCCCAGGTTGAGCAGGTGGGCCTCAGCCCCACCGAGGCTGAACTCCTTTGTGACAACCGTGATGGCTACGCCCAGCACGGCGCAGTTGGTGGTGATCAGGGGCAGGAAAATACCCAGGGCCTGATACAGGGACGGGCTTATCTTCTTGAGCACTATCTCCACTATCTGCACCAGAGCCGCAATCACCAGGATGAAGGCTATGGTCTGAAGGAATTCCAGCCCGAAGGGCAGGAGAAGGTATTTGTTTATCAGATACGTTACAATTGTGGCCAGGGTTATCACGAAGCATACCGCGCCGGACATTCCGGTGGCGGTGGAGAGCTTGTTGGAAACACCCAGGAAAGGACATATTCCCAGGAACTGGGAAAGCAGGATATTGTTTACAAATATCGCCGAGATGATAATCAACAGGTACTCCATACTACTACTTCTTCTTCAAATATTTGTTGAACAAAACCATCAGGTAACCCAGTACTATGAAAGCTCCGGGCGCCATTACGAACGCCAGCATTCCGTCCCCAGGGATGAACTTGAACCCGAAAGCGGAGCCGCTTCCCAGAATCTCCCTGACGAGGCCTATCACGGTAAGCGACAACGTGAAGCCGAGGCCTATCCCAAGGCCGTCCAGGGCCGAATCTACAACTGTGTTCTTGTTTGCAAAAGCCTCAGCCCTTCCCAGAACTATGCAGTTCACTACGATGAGCGGGATGAAGAGGCCCAGCGTGGCATATGCCCCTGGCGCGTAGGCCTGCATCACCAGCTGAAGCACGGTCACAAACGTGGCAATCACCACGATGTATACCGGGATGTGTACCTTGTCCGGCACCAGCGGAGCCAGCGCGGATATTGCTATGTTGGAAAGTACCAGCACGAACAGAGTGGCCAGGCCCATCTCCAGGCCGTTGATGGCGGAGGTGGTGGTGGCCAGCGTCGGGCACATTCCCAGAACCAGGACGAATGTGGGATTGTCCTTGACGAATCCTTTAGTTACCAAAGACCATTTGCTCATATCCTAGTTCTCCTTCTTTAAAGATTTGACAACCTCTACGGCATTGGAAACAGCCAGGGTATAGGCCCTGGAGGTGATAGTAGAAGCGGTGATGGCGTCCAGGTCTCCCCCGTCGTTACGCAGTTTGATGACCTTTGAAGGCGCAAGTCCGCGGAACTGTCCCAGGAAGCGCTCGTCGGTCTGGCACTTGGCGCCAAGGCCCGGAGTCTCGCTATGGGAGATGACCCTGGTGTTGTTGACCGTTCCGTCAGGGAGCACGCCCACCATCAGCTCCAGCCTGCCGCCGAAGCCGGAAGTCGCAGACTTCACGGCATAGGCCTGCACGGCGTCGCCGGAGAGCTGCTCGTAGTAAGTGTATGTCCTTCCGTCAAAGACGGTGGTCTTCTCTTCGGAGATTGACCCTCCCTCGGGAAGGACTGCGCCTATGGAAGCCTTGAGAATGTTCTCGTTGGTCTTCTGTATAGGACTGTAAGTCATTGCGTAAACTCCGCCCAGTATG